>CANJRK010000041.1 GCA_947476765.1 Actinomycetota bacterium | reverse complement strand
GGCCAGCCTTGATAACTTCGTGGGCCAGTCGAGCAATCTGCAATACGTCTTCGTCTTCTTCAGTTGGTAGGCCACACATAAAGTACAACTTCACTTGCCGCCAGCCTGATGCGTAAGCCGCTGTAACCGTGCGAATCAAGTCTTCTTCGGTAACCATTTTGTTGATGACTTTACGAATGCGCTCACTGCCACCTTCGGGAGCGAAAGTTAAACCACTGCGTCGACCATTGCGCGAAAGTTCATTCGCCAAATCGATATTGAAGGCATCTACTCGAGTGCTCGGAAGCGACAGTGAAGTCTGGGTGTTTTCATAGCGATCAGCTAACCCTTTTGCGATCTCGGCAATCTCACTATGGTCTGCACTTGATAGCGACAGTAAGCCAATTTCCTCATAGCCAGTCTTGGCTAAGCCATTTGCCACCATGTCCGCAATAGTCGTCATGGATCGTTCTCGAACTGGACGAGTAATCATTCCGGCTTGGCAGAATCGACATCCGCGGGTGCAACCACGGAAAATTTCAACGCTCATACGTTCGTGAACGCTTTCGGCGATTGGCACAAGTGGCGCCTTTGGATAAGGCCATTCATCTAGATCCATCACGGTGTGCTTTGCTACGCGCCACGGCACTCCTGGGCGATTTGGCGCTACCCGGCGAATGCGACCATCTTCTAAGTATTCGACGTCATAAAACGCAGGAACATACATCACGCCAGATTTTGCTAGGCGCATCAATAACTCTTCGCGGCCGCCAGGGCTGCCTGAATTCTTAAAGTCAGCAATGATGTCGGTGATTGCTAGAACTGCTTGTTCCCCATCGCCAAGTACAGCGCCGTCGATGAACATGGCAATGGCTTCTGGGTTAAACGCGGCGTGACCGCCGGCAATCACTAATGGGTGTGTGTCATCACGATCTACGGCATGAAGTGGAACGCCAGCTAGATCAATGGCAGTAAGCATATTGGTGTAACCGAGCTCAGTTGAAAACGAAACTCCAAGGGCATCAAATGCGCCAACTGGACGATGGGCATCGACAGTGAACTGTGGCACGCTATTTTCGCGCATCAATTTTTCTAGGTCTGGCCAAACTGCATAGGTACGTTCGCAAAGTGTGTCTTGGCGCTCATTCAAAACTTCATAAAGAATCTGAACGCCTTGATTTGGGATACCAACCTCGTAAGCATCGGGATACATCAAGCACCAACGCACTACGGTGTCATCCCATTGCTTGATGACGGCATTTAATTCGCCACCAACGTATTGAACAGGTTTTTGCACCCGAGGCAATAACTGTTCCAGTGCCGGAAATACAGACTGGACTGTCATTTAGAACCCTTTACAAGTTGGGAAAGAACAGAGCAATTTCGCGCGCTGCTGATTCAAGTGAATCCGAACCGTGCGAAACATTGAATTGAGTTTCAGTTGCCAGATCGCCACGGATTGTGCCCATTGCAGCATTAGCTGGATTGGTAGCACCCATCATGGTTCGCCATGCAGCAATTGCTTCATTGCCCTCAATCACAGCAGCTACGAGCGGTCCGCCCGAAATGAAGTCAACGAGATCTTTGAAGAACGGCTTATCTGAATGCTCACCGTAGTGGGTTTCAGCGATTGAACGTTCGAGAGTTCTCATCTCAAGGGCGACAATCTTGAAGCCTTTACGCTCGATGCGCGAAATTACTTCGCCAACAAGGCCGCGCTGGACGCCATCTGGTTTTACTAGGACAAGGGTACGTTCTGACATGCTCTTAATCTTAAAGGGTTTCTCGAGCGGCCTTAGCCTCGTCGACTTTCTTACTTAACACAATGGCAAGTACCCAGATAAATAGGAAAAGCACGCCTGGAAATAGCATCGGGCGAACCACAAATCCGGTGCCGATGATGATTAGCTGCACCACAATTCCTGTAGTAATCGCGCCTCGTCGGTCATGGCGAACCCCGCCAATTGCGACAATGCAAAGCACCATGAGTAGGAATGTCACCCAAAGTGTTGTGGATTTATCGACGCCATACACAACAATCGAAATTGGTATTGAGAGCCCAAGAACTATGGCTTCGAAAAACAAAATGGCACTGCCCATAACTTTCATCAGGCTTTACCTCGTCCCATGATTGCTCTGCCTGCTGCTGCGGTAACTACTGATCCAGTTACTACGACTCCGATGCCATTCATTCCTGCTTCATCCGCCATTTCTATTGCGCGGTCAATTGCGCTAGTTAAGTTTGGTGCTTGGTGTACGCGATCTTCACCAAACACTTGCACGGCCAATTCCGCTAAATCATGAGCTGACATTGCGCGCGCTGCGCCATTCCAAGTAACAACTACGTCAGTCATAACTGACTCGAGAGCCTGTAAAACACCTAAGACATCTTTATCAGCCATTACTGAAACAACACCAATGGTTTGATCGAAAGTAAATGATTCTTCGAGCGCGGTAGCTAACACTGCGGCGCCGTGTGGATTGTGCGCGGCATCAACAATTACTGTTGGACTTCGTCGCACAACTTCAAGTCGGCCAGGAGAAGTTACGGTGCCAAATCCTTCGCGGATTGCATCAATGTCTAATGCCAAAGTGCCACCAAAGAATGCTTCAACTGCAGCTAATGCCACAGATGCATTTGCTGCCTGGTGCGCGCCGAACAGCGGTAACAAAATTTCTTCATAAGTTCCATTTAAGCCATCCAAAGAAATAACTTGTCCACCGATCGCTAAGGCGCGATCACGAACTGAAAATTCAACACCTTGTCTGGCAACCATCGCATCAACTAATGCAATTCGCTTCAGTAAAACTTCAGCTGGAATCGGATCTTGATATGAAAGCACAGCAATCGATCCAGCTTTGATGATGCCAGACTTCTCGGTTGCAATTAATTCCACGGTGTCACCTAAGTAATCCGCGTGATCCATTCCAATCGGTGTGACCACACTGACTAGCGGCGAAACTACGTTGGTTGCATCCCAAGTGCCGCCCATTCCAACTTCGACTACGGCAACATCAACTGGCGCATCAGCAAACGCGGCAAATGCCATTCCAGTTAAGACTTCAAAGTAAGACATGGCTGGTCCGCCGTTTGCCAAACTTTCGCTATCTACGATCGCAAGGTAAGGCTCAAGCTCGTCATAAGTTTCCACAAACTTATCTGCTGGAATTGGATCGCCATTGAGTCTGATTCGCTCTGTAACTTGATGTAAGTGCGGGCTTGTCACTAGCCCGGTGCGCAGCCCCATGGATCTAAGCAGCGATTCAATCATTCGAGCAGTTGAGGTCTTGCCATTAGTTCCAGTCACGTGGATTACCGGGTAGGCGAACTGGGGATCTCCCAAAAGCGTCATTAAATGGCTAATTCGATCCAAACTGGGTTCAATTTTGGTCTCGGGCCAACGGGATTCCAAGACCTCTTCAACGCGCGCTAGTTCCTGGAGGTCTGGCAAAGTCATGGATTCATTCTAAGTGTCTGGCATTGTCTAGGATTAGTGTCCATGAGCGCGCAACGAATGCCAGATAAGCCAACACTTGATGGACTAGAAACCAAGTGGATGCAGGTCTGGGATCAGGTAGGCACATATACCTTTGACCGCAGCGCTACTCGCGAAAACGTATTCAGCATTGATACTCCACCACCAACTGTTAGTGGGTCGCTGCACGTAGGTCACGTATTTTCATATACCCACATCGATTGTGTTGCTCGCTACCAGCGCATGAATGGTAAGTCTGTTTTTTACCCAATGGGCTGGGATGACAACGGTTTGCCAACTGAGCGCCGGGTCCAAAACTACTTTGGGGTTCGCTGCGATCCTTCGTTGCCGTATGAGGCTGCCTTTGTGCCGCCTGCTGAACCTGGAAAAGATCAACTTCCGATCTCTCGTCGCAATTTTGTTGAACTCTGCGAGCAACTAACAATCGAAGATGAAAAAGCATTTGAAGAATTGTGGCGCCGGCTTGGAACTAGTGTCGATTGGAACCTGACCTACCAAACTATTGATTCCAGAGCTAGGTCCGTTTCCCAGCACATGTTCCTAAATAACTTAGAGCGGGGCGAGGCTTATCAAAGTGAAGCGCCCACTCTTTGGGATGTAACTTTCCGAACTGCAGTTGCGCAAGCTGAACTCGAAGATCGCGAACGCCCTGGTGCTTATCACCGAATTTCATTCCACAAGCCAGATGGCACGCCACTTTTTATTGAAACTACACGACCAGAATTAATCCCTGCCTGTGTTGCGCTAGTTGCTCATCCTGATGACGAAAGGTACCAACCACTATTTGGTACCACTGTTACTTCGCCAATCTTTGGCGTCGAAGTTCCTGTTGTTGCACACACCTTGGCCGATCCGGAAAAAGGATCTGGCATCGCAATGATTTGTACGTTCGGTGACACCACTGACGTCACTTGGTGGCGCGAATTGCAATTGCTAACCCGTCCAATCATCGGCTGGGATGGTCGGATCATTAGTGAAGTTCCAGATTGGATTACTTCAGAACTTGGTAAGAACGCTTATTCAGCGCTAGCTGGACTGACTGCGCATTCAGCCAAGGAAAAAATGGCTGAACTGCTTAAAGAATCCGGTGACCTCGAAGGTGAGATCCGCCCAATCGTTCATCCGGTTAAGTTTTTTGAAAAAGGCGATAAGCCCCTTGAAATTGTTACTACTCGTCAGTGGTACATCCGCAATGGTGGACGTGATGCTGACTTACGTGCTGAATTAGTTGCTAGTGGTCAACAGATCACTTGGCACCCTGACCACATGAAAGTTCGTTACCAAAACTGGGTTGAAGGATTAAATGGTGACTGGTTAATTTCGCGCCAACGCTTCTTTGGTGTCCCAGTTCCGGTTTGGTATGGCCTGGATGCTGATGGAAATCCAGTCTGGGACAAGATTTTGGTTCCGGATGTGAAGTCCTTGCCAATCGATCCATCAACTGATGCTCCGGCTGGCTACACCGAAGATCAACGCGGCAAACCTGGTGGATTTATGGGCGACCCTGACGTTATGGACACTTGGGCTACTTCCTCACTAACTCCACACATCGCAGGTGGCTGGAGTTTTGATGAAGATTTATGGAACCGCGTTTGGCCATTTGACGTACGACCACAGGCTCACGAAATTATTCGTACTTGGTTATTCGGCAGCGTGGTGCGTGCTCATCTGGAAGAAAAAGTTTTGCCGTGGAAGCATGCATTGATCTCAGGTTGGATTTTGGATCCGGATCGCAAGAAGATGTCCAAATCCAAAGGCAACGTTGTCACTCCCCTAGATTTGCTAGACGAGCACGGCAGTGATGGCGTTCGCTACTGGGCTGCCAGTGGCCGCCCAGGAACTGACACCGCGTTTGATGTCGGCCAGATGAAGATTGGGCGCCGCTTAGCAACCAAGATTCTCAATGCCAGCAAGTTCGTATTGCTGCAAGGAAGTGCTGCACCAGCAGCTGTTACTGAACCAATTGATAAAGCTTTATTGGCTGCGCTTGCTGATGTAGTTGACGAAGCTACAAAAGCATTTGAAGCCTTTAACTACACCAAGGCAATGGAAGCAGCAGAAGTATTCTTCTGGGCTTTCTGTGACGATCACCTGGAACTTGTTAAGGATCGTGCCTATGGGCTAGCTGGCGATGCTGCTGCTAACTCCGCACGAGCAGCCTTAACTATCACACTCGATACCTTGATCAAACTTTTTGCACCATTCCTACCATTCGTAACCGAAGAAGTTTGGTCTTGGACTCATGACGATTCGGTACATAAGTCCAGCTGGCCAACATCTGAGTCCTTGCGGGCTTTCAATGGCGATGCTTCGCTACTTGCAGTTTCGGCAGAGATTTTGTTGCAACTTCGTAAGTCAAAGAGTGAAGCCAAGGTTTCCATGAAGGCAGATATCGCAACAGCAAAAATTAGTGCCCCGGCTGCAGATATAACCCAAGCGAAATTAGTTGCGACTGATTTAAAGGCTGCTGGGCGCGTACAAGGTGACTTTGAGTATGTAGAAAGCGCGAGCCCAATCTTGTTAGAGATCGAACTCGCGCCAACTAGCGAAAGTTAAAACTAAGCGGTTTTTTCCTTCGGGATTCGCTTTGCTGCTGGGGCTTCGCGAGGAACCAAAGTTGGGTTAACGTTCTTGGCCACAACTTCGCCGTTGATTACAACACGTGCCACATCTTCACGGCTTGGTACGTCATACATAACCGAAAGCAAAACTTCTTCCATGATTGCGCGAAGTCCACGAGCACCAGTGCCACGAAGAATTGCTTGGGCAGCAACTGCCTCAAGGGCATCTTGAGTGAACTCTAGTTCTACGCCATCAAGGTCAAATAGTTTTTGGTACTGGCGAACTAATGCGTTCTTAGGTTCAGTCAGAACTGCGACTAAAGCTTCTTGATCAAGCTGCGCGACAGAAGTAAACACTGGCAGACGTCCAATAAATTCTGGAATCATGCCGAACTTCAACATATCCTCTGGCATTACCTGAGAGAAAATATCTTGCTCGTTGACTTCGTCCTGGTCGATGTTGGCTGTAAAGCCAAGTGCTTTTTTGCCAACGCGTTGGCGAATGATCTGGTCTAGCCCAGCGAATGCGCCACCGACAATAAACAGCACGTTGCTGGTATCGATCTGGATGAATTCTTGATGTGGATGCTTACGGCCACCTTGTGGTGGTACGGATGCAGTTGTACCTTCAAGAATCTTTAACAGCGCCTGCTGGACACCTTCGCCAGATACATCGCGAGTGATCGATGGGTTTTCACTTTTGCGAGCAACCTTGTCGATTTCGTCAATGTAGATAATTCCAGTTTCCGCTTTTTTGACGTCATAGTCAGCAGCCTGAATCAGCTTAAGCAAAATGTTCTCGACGTCTTCGCCTACATAACCAGCTTCAGTTAATGCAGTTGCGTCAGCAATCGCAAACGGCACATTAAGCATGCGGGCCAAAGTTTGGGCTAGGAGTGTCTTGCCGGAACCAGTTGGGCCAAGTAACAAAATATTTGACTTAGCTAGTTCGACTCCTTCTTCGCGAGTAGATTCATTGGCACCAGCCTGAACTCGCTTGTAGTGGTTGTACACCGCTACGGAAAGAGACTTCTTGGCAACTTCTTGACCGATTACATACTGGTCAAGGAAAGCAAAGATTTCACGTGGCTTAGGAAGTTCATCCCAACCCAGGTTTACTGACTCGCCTAATTCTTCTTCAATGATTTCATTGCACAAGTCAATGCATTCGTCACAGATGTATACCGCAGGGCCAGCGATCAATTTCTTGACCTG
>CANJRK010000040.1 GCA_947476765.1 Actinomycetota bacterium | reverse complement strand
TTGCGAGACGCGTAAGGGATCCCCAACCTCTAGCAGTACCACTTTGGCAACTGTGCCGTTTAGTGCCCAGCATGTGGCAGCCGCTAGGTAAAGGGAGTATCCAAGTTTGGGATTTTTGGTATGCGCTCTTCTATGTTTAGCCATGGCGTCTATAAACCTGAAATTCAATCTTTCGGTAAATTGCTTGGAAAACTTAAACAAGCTGGGTTTTCCTATGACCTTAGCAGGTCACGATCGGGTCAAAATCGAAGTAAATCATTTAAAAATAGGGGTTTTTTGGGGAAAAATATGTTCACCTTCCGTTAACCCAGTCGTAAGGGTTAGTTTGCCGATTCGCCTTAACTTATGAAGCAGTGAGAAGTTCTCATACCGAAAGGAAAAGGCAAATGCCTCGTTTTAACCTAAAAGTAGCAGCAGTTGTAATCCCTGCCGCACTACTTCTAGCCGCCTGTGGTGGCACAAATTCAGGTGACGGTGCTTCTTCTGCACCGACTGCTAGTTCATCTGAAATTCGCATTGACGGTTCATCAACTGTTGCACCTCTTGCAGCTGCAGCCGGCGAACTTTTTAAAGCAGAGAATGCCAGTGTCAACGTTTCCGTAGGTACATCAGGAACCGGTGGCGGATTTAAAAAATTCTGTGCTGGCGAAACGGACATCTCAAATGCCTCCCGTCCAATTAAGGACGAAGAAGCCGCAGAGTGTGCTGCAGCTGGAATCGAATTCACTGAAATCGTTGTGGCTAATGATGCGCTAACAATTGTTGTTAACAAGGAAAACGATTGGGCAACATGCTTGACCGTTGACGAACTAAAGAAAATGTGGGAACCAGCTGCTGAAGGCACTGTTACTTCGTGGTCTCAAATTCGTGCTGGCTTCCCAGATGTGCCACTTGATCTTTACGGCGCTGGAACTGACTCCGGAACATTCGATTACTTCACCAAAGCAATTAATGGCGAAGAAGGCGCATCTCGCACAGACTACAACCCAACTGAAGATGACAACGTCACAGTTCAGGGTGTTGAAGGTGCGAAGGGCGCTCTTGGTTACTTTGGCCTTTCTTACTTCGAAGAGAACATGGACAAGCTAACTGCTGTTGAAGTTGATGGCGGCACCGGTTGCGTTGCTCCATCAATCGAGACCGCACAGGCTGGAACCTACGCACCACTTTCCCGCCCATTGTTCATCTACGTAAACAAAGCATCAGCAGCTCGCGCTGAAGTCTTGGCATTTGCCGAGTACTTCGTCGCTAACGATGATGCCATCACTTCAAAGGCACTTTTCGTACCGTTGAGTGCAGACCAGAAGACAACTGCCCAAACCGCAGTAGCTGGTCTTAAGTAAATCGCACTAAATGCTGGCCTGGCGGGGATAGTCCTGTCAGGCCAGTTGCGTGTCCGATAATCTATTTACAAGTTCCCGGAATTCCAGAATGCGTAAATCTCAGGAAATGAGCGAAATGAATAGTTCGGTGAAAATTGATGATTTTTCACTTCGCAGTTCCTCACTTCGAATCGGTGAACGCATTATTCGAGGCACACTATTTGCGGCATCTGCTTTTTCGGTTTTGATCACAATTGGAATTGTCTGGTCGCTGCTAGTTCCCGCGCTTGAATTCTTTCGCCAAGTTCCAGTTATGGATTTTCTAACTGGAACCCGCTGGGCACCTCGATTCAAGCCAGCCAGCTTCGGTGTGTTGCCGTTAATAGTTGGCACACTTTGGACCACCACGATTGCATTGATTGTGGCAGTTCCATTTGGACTTGGGTCTGCGATGTATCTGTCGGAATATGCAAGTGATAAGACGCGGCGTCGATTAAAGCCAGTAGTCGAATTGCTTGCAGGCATTCCAACAGTTGTCTATGGTTTCTTTGCCATTGAGTTTGTTACGCGAGTAGTCCTAAAGGATTGGATGGGGCTAGATGTTGGAACATTTAGCGTGCTATCTGCAGGATTAGTAATGGGCGTCATGATCATTCCAACTGTGGCATCACTCTCGGAAGATGCACTGTCAGCAGTTCCCCTTGCAATGCGGCAAGGATCTTTTGCACTTGGCGCAAACAAAATGCAAACAACATTACGGGTTGTATTTCCTGCCGCGTTTTCCGGAATTGCCGCCGCCGTAGTACTAGGTATTTCTAGAGCTGTAGGCGAAACCATGATCGTTGCACTTGCTGCAGGAAATAAACCAAACATTTCGAGTAACCCACTTGAAGGCGCCCAAACCATGACTGGCTTCATCGCAAATGCAGCACTGGGAGATTCACGCGTGGGTTCTCTTGAGTACGACACATTGTTTGCCGTAGGTCTTTTGCTCTTCATGAGCACTTTAATAATTAATTTCATAAGTATTCGATTAGTGCGCCGATATCGAGAGGCTTACTAATGACAACTGCAGCAAATTGGTCTATCGAAGGCAAGAACCATGAGCGCAACTTTAAATCTATTATGTTCTTGGGATTACTCTGGCTCAGCCTTTTTGTAGCGTTTCTATTCCTAATTATTTTGTTAGTAACAACCGCCATGAATGGTATGGGCCGTTACGACATACGCCTCTTTACCGATTACAACAACACCACACCGGCTGATGCTGGAGCTAGAGCGGCAATTTTAGGTTCACTGTTCGTTGTCACGGTTACCGCATTTATGGCAATTCCGATCGGAATTGCAGCAGCTGTTTACTTAGAGGAATTTGCAGATCGTACCAAGTGGTACAACAAACTCATCGAGTTGAATATTCAAAACTTGGCTGCCGTACCAGCAATTCTTTATGGCATGTTAACGCTTGGCATCCTTACCTTGCTTGGGTTGAAGAACAAGAATGTTGTTATTGGTGGTTCATTAGCTTTAGCACTGCTGATCTTGCCGGTTGTCATTTTGACCACTCGAGAAGCATTGCGAGCAGTTCCACAAGAAATCCGTGACGGTTCACTAGCCCTTGGCGCCACTGAGGTTCAAACCGTCACAAAGCAGACTCTGCCTGCTGCGATTCCTGGAATTGCCACCGGAACGATCCTGGCCGTTTCGCGTGCAATTGGTGAGGCGGCGCCACTATTACTTCTTGGTGCTTTGGTTTTCATAACTTACGATCCAAATGGATTGTTTGCTGGCTTTACCACTATGCCGATCCAGATCTTCAGTTGGACAAGTGCTGCACAGGACGAATTCAAGCAGTTAGCTGCCGCAACAAGCATGCTGCTGCTCGTAATTTTGTTGAGCATGAACGGTGTTGCCATTTTCATTCGTAATAAGTTTGCAAAGCGTTGGTAGGAGAAAAGATGACATCAGATTCCCAAGGTCTTAGCCGAAGTATGCACCTTGGTGCATCCACTCGTGGCGAAACTGTGCACCCAATCATGGAACTTCGAAACCTCGATGTTTACTACGGAAGCTTCCACGCAGTGCGAGACATATCTCTCGATGTCGGAGCTAATCAAATTACTGCTTTCATCGGGCCATCGGGTTGCGGTAAATCAACCGTTTTACGATGCCTAAACCGAACTAATGATTTAGTGCCAAGTGCTCGAGTAACTGGAGTAATTGATTATCGCGGCCAAGATTTATATGCCGCAACCGTGGATCCGATTGAAGTTCGCCGCCGCGTTGGCATGGTATTTCAAAAACCAAACCCATTTCCTAAATCTATTTTTGACAACGTTGCTTATGGACCAAGAGTGACTGGAATGAAGTTAGATAAGTCCGAGACGGCAGACTTGGTTGAGCACGCCCTTTCAAAGGCTGGCTTGTGGTCTGAAGTCAAGGACAAGTTAGACCAAAGTGGCTTTGCACTTTCTGGTGGGCAGCAACAGCGTCTTTGTATTGCTCGGGCTATTGCAACATCTCCCGACATTCTGTTAATGGATGAACCGTGCGCATCGCTGGATCCAATAGCGACATCATTAATCGAAGATTTGATGTTGGAATTAGTAAACGATTACACGGTAGTAATTGTTACCCACAATATGCAGCAGGCCGCTCGGGTATCTGACCGCACTGCGTTCTTTAGCGCTCGGGTTGATGATGCTGGTCAACGCTATGGCCATTTAGTCGAGATGGATCAAACTTCAAAGATATTCACAAATCCGAGCGACTCCCGAACTGAAGACTACATTTCAGGTCGCTTCGGATAATTAGTGTAAGTAGCGTTCGACAGCGACTATTCGCTTGAGATCTTTCACATCTCGGTGGAAAACAACGAGTGACCCTGGTGTGAGTGCTGGATCAAATGCCTTCTTGGCTTCATCAACTAGAGTAAAAATAGAACTTAGCGAGCCCATAACTGTAGGTAAAACTGGGCGATGTGTGCACAGCACTGTTGGACTAGCAATCCCAGCAAGATCCATAACGCGAGCCATCGCCTTTTCTGGATTATCTTTATGGCGCTCTTCACTTACCGTCTTTTCCAATGTGACTGACAGACTTCGTGCAGTTGCATATGGGCCCACGGTATCTCGACACCGGCGGGAATCCGAAGAGTGAATTTTGGCAATACCAAAGGCCGCGAGTGCGCCAACAAGTGAGTTAGCTTGCATGCGCCCTACTGCAGTTAATGGACGGCTGGCATCAACTTCAGATAACCCATCTGCACTCAGTAACCATTCGACTCGCTTAACAGATTGGGTATGTCGCAATATCGCAAACGCAATGGTTGGAATCGCATTAGCTGCCGAAGAAAGAACTTCGAGATCGTGTTCATAAGTTAGTTTGTCTTTTGCCTGCTCAAAAGGTAACCAAGCAATTTCATCAACTTCATCATTGGGAACAAATTCACCGGACAACAACTTGCCAACCCAGTAATGCGAGTCCTTTAGCCTTCCTTCAACTTTGTAAGTTTGCGTTGGAAGCGGAATGCCAAGTTCGATAGCGTAACCAGTTTCTTCGCGCACTTCTCTGATTGCTGCAGTTAGCACATGTTCCCCAGGATCAACTTTTCCCTTTGGAAAAGTCCAGTCTGATCGGTATCCGCGATGAACTAATAGGTACTCGGTTCCCGAGGGACCGATTCGCGTGACGACTGCACCGGCTGCGACAATCTTTTCAGTGGCTGCCAAAGAGTCCAACCTTGTTCAGAATTGTGTCGATTCGCCGCGGAATTGGTGAATCCGCAGCGGACCGAGCAATTGGATGACGGTTAATCAGTAACTCTTGATAGTTGATTAATGGTTCGCCATTTTCATCTTCGTGTTTGCGAATCCATTCGCCATCTGGCTGTAAATGCCATGAGGCGGTGTTATCTGACATTCCCAAATCGATTACCTCAACGATAGTTTCCGAATCCTGGGGGTTAATTCGAACCAAGGCTTCAACGCGGCGATCTAGATTTCGATGCATTAGGTCTGGTGAACCTAACCAAGTCTCTCGATCTCCGGCATTTGCAAAATCATATATCCGGCTATGTTCCAAAAATCTGCCAAGCACACTACGGACGCGAATATTCTCGGAGCAACCAGGAACTCCGGGGCGCAAGGCACAAATTCCTCGAACAAAAATATCCACCTTCACGCCAGCCTGGGAGGCTCGATACAAAGCATCGATCACTGACTCATCGACGATCGCGTTGCACTTAAACCGGATGTGTCCGTCATGGCCATTTCGGACATGTTCAATTTCACGTTCAATACGAGAAATTAGTCCAGAGCGAAGGCCCTTTGGCGCCACAATTAGTCGGTGATACTCACCTTGGACGCCGTACCCGCTCAGGTGATTAAACAGACTGGCGACATCTTCTCCAATTTTCGGGTCAGTTGTTAGTAGTCCATAGTCTTCGTAGTGTCTGGCGGTTCGAGGATTGTAGTTACCGGTTCCAATGTGAACGTAGCGATTCAATTTGCCGCCATCGTTTCTTACTACTAAACAAAGTTTGGCATGAGTTTTGAGACCAACAATTCCGTAAACAACATGGACGCCCGCTTCTTCAAGTTTTCGTGCCCAGTCGATATTGTTTTGCTCATCAAAGCGAGCCTTAATTTCAACTACGGCCAGGACCTGCTTACCCATTTCGGCCGCATTGATTAGGGCATCAACAATCGGGGAGTCTCCCGAAGTCCGATACAAAGTTTGCTTAATAGCTAATACATTTGGATCGTTAGATGCTTGCTCCAAGAAAAGCTGCATGCTGGTTGAAAACGAATCGTATGGGTGGTGAAGTAGTACCTCACGGTGCCGCATCACATCCAAAATATCAGGCGCGGTTGAACTCTCGACTTCGGCAAGTGCAGTACTCGTTCGCGCTATAAAAACTGGGGCTTTTAGATCTTCACGATTAAGTTTTGCTAATTCAAGCAAAGATTCATGATCAAGCGGCCCGGTCAATCTGAAAACTTCGTTGTACTCCACACCAAGTTCACTGATGATCAGATCCAACACATGAGGGTCAATAGAGTTTTCTACTTCGAGGCGAACAGCTGGCCCGAAACGTCGACGCATGAGCTCACGTTCAAGTGCCTGCAGCAGGTTTTCCGCATCGTCTTCTTCTACTTCAAGCTCCTCATTGCGCGTTACTCGAAATGCGTGATACTGAAGCACCTGCATGCCAGGAAATAGTTTGTCTAAATGGCCTGAAATTACATCTTCCAATGTCACAAACCGCTGTCGTGAAACTTCAATGAAGCGCGGGAGCGATGGCGGTACTTTAACGCGAGCGAATAGTTCGTCCCCAGCAGAAGGATTCTTAACAACTACCGCCAGATTAAGGGATAGTCCGGAAATATATGGGAATGGATGTGATGGATCCACGGCAAGCGGGGTAAGAACTGGAAAAACTTGTTCTTCAAATAATTTCGACATAGCTTCACGTTCGTCGCTAGTGAGTTCTTCCCAGCGCAAAATTTCAATGCCACTGGCAACAAGTGCCGGCAAAATTGAATCGTTGAAAGTTTTTGAGGCCTCATTCATAGCTTCGTAGCTCTGTGCCAAAACTTCGGAGTGCACTTCGCCTGGAAGTTTTCCAGAGATTGTCTTTTTTGCGATGCCTGTAGCTAATCTGCGTTTTAACCCGGCAACTCGCACCATAAAGAATTCGTCTAAGTTACTGGCGAAAATAGATAGGTATTTAACGCGTTCCAAGAGCTCCATATCATGGTCTTGGGCCAATTCAAGTACGCGCTGATTGAAGGCAAGCCAGGATAGCTCGCGATCTAAAAATCGATCGCCAGGAAGCGCACTTGCCACGGGGGCCATTTGGGAAGTCTCGGTCATAGCCCTTCTACCTTTACATACTTAGGTAAACAACTCCTAAAGCCAACAAATCAAAAGGTGAACTATTGGCCAGATAGTGCAATGATTTAGCCGTGGCTAGACAAATTGTGGTTATGGGATCTGGGGAAACCAGCCCCACGATGGTTACGCCACATCAGCAGATCCTGGCGGCGCTAGGCAAACCAAACCAGCTAAAACTCACAATTTTGGATACC
>CANJRK010000039.1 GCA_947476765.1 Actinomycetota bacterium | reverse complement strand
TACGTGGACCGCTTTGCCTGCGGCTGGCATCGGCTTATTGCAAACCAACTTCGAAGAACTGCTTTGCTATGCAATCACGGACCCGGGTGGGTGCCTTATCAAACAGATTATCGGCTTTTGGGGGAACCGCATAAAGCAATACCAAAAACTCTTTGGGCGCCTGCAATTCGCAGGATGCGTGCTGCGCTACTCATTGTTGCGCCCGTAGTTATGACATCGTCAATTAAGACAATGTCACCATCAAGTTTTTGACGAATGCCAAATGCCTGCGCCATGTTTACCTTTCGTTCTGCGGCAGTAAGTCCAACTTGATCTCTGACTTGCGATTTAAGAAATAGCGCGGCCGTTAACTCAGGAGCTGACTCAACGCGCTTACTTACCTCTTTCCCCAAAATCGATATTGAATCAAATCCGCGTTCCATTATTTTTTCTGACGCACTGGGAATTGGAACTAAAGTATATGAATTTGTAAAGTTAGCGAAATCAAAAGCCACCGTTAATGCTGCTGCTAGAGCAGGTACATTTTGCGCACGGCCATTCTTGAACTCAATAAGCTTTTCTCGAATCCAGCCCTCATACTTACTGGCACAAAAAATAGCACTAACGTTTTGTAGTGGTTTCCCAATAAATGGATTCAGCTCTAGTTCACAAGTTCCGCATAAATGGGCGCCGAGAAGCCCGCAGGCTAAGCAGGTTGGAGTGAATACGAGTTCCTTGATTACTGACATCTTGAAACTGTGCCAAGCCAGACGCAATTTGAGGGTTTGACACAAATACCTGTTAATGATTAGTGGGTGTGACTTTTGGCTTCACTATTTACCGAGTAAAAAAGCCGCCAAAACCAGTTGTGATCTCCGTCCACGAACCAAAAGTCTGACGGTATAAAAGTTGACTGGAACCATTAACAACTGACAAATAGATGGTGCCAGTGCCGTCTATTGCGAGCGCTTGAGCGCCGGGAGGCGTGCTGGATACTCTTGTTTTTCCATCCAGTAACGAGATGTCAAATAACATTTCTCCACCTGGCCCATCAGTTGCGATAGCGGCCAAACTTGTGGGACTGCTCCAGGCAATATCGCGCACTTGTGAAATGGTTCGTTCAATCCGATGCAATCCAATAATCCGAGTTTCTGAATTAGTTCTAAACAAGGCACCGACTGCAATTACATCCTGCGTGCCATTTGAAAGCACGACGGCGACTCTGACTCCATCTTGTGAAACTGCTACTTGCTTAACTTGGTCAGTAGTTCCGAGGTTAGAAACATCCACTGGAGTTACGAGGGTGGTGCCATCCGTTCTAATCTCTCGAACTCCTTGTCCGAAATCAGCGATAAAAATGTTGCCTTGTTGGTCCCAGGTAGGGCGTGATAAAACCTCACCTTGAGCGGCCACTACAAAATCTCCAGAAGTGACATCTGTAGCCAGCAGAGTCTTTAAGTCATTTGTGATTGCGGCAATCCGAGAACTATCTCTATTGACAGATGCGCTAATTAGGTTTGTTGGTGAAGTTAATTTCTCAGTTGCGACATTATCAATTACTGAATAGATCTTGTCAGCACGTATTACGTTCAAAACATTAAATGTGGAATCAATTAATGGAGAGATTTCTTTCCAGTCCGACACAGTTTGTGTTGGACCAACATCCGTTAGGGCAAGTGGCTGTCCGGAGACCGTGATCCTTACTCCAGCAACGTTAGGTAAAACACTAAGTGTCCAAACAAGCTGTGCAGATAGGGCTCTGCGTGTTAGTTCATCTGCACCCAATATCTCTTGGGACAGATCAACTTGCGCAATTCCGTCTATAACTGGCACTGAACCGTAAGTAAGCGAAGTACCTACTGGAAATGCTGTGGACGCTACCGGTACCAAGTATGGTGATGGGCCATCGAGTAAGGACTGAACTAATGAAGTCGCCGCGCCAGAACTGTTAACCGGAACAATCACCGAGTCTGAAACTAATGAGGTTAGTGAAGAATTCAAAAAGTAGATTGGAAAACTGCGAAATGACCTGTCTACGTCTCCTGCGGAAAGCAAAATCCCATCATTTAACTCAGTAATGCGCCATTGCGTATTTGCATCCTTAGCAACCTTAAACGTCCTTGAAATCTTGGCTCCTGGGTCTGCGGTTTGAAATCTGCCTAAATCAGATATGACACCTTGTTTATTTGCTGTTATTACCAGGCTTGGCTCTGGGCCTGAAACTTGAATTGAGTTTGCCTCATACACATCAATTCCAGTGCCTGGATTCCAACTTGCTGCCGAATCTGACGCTAAATACTTTCGTGCAATTGCGTAGTCACCCGACGGATCCGCGCACGCCTCTAGAAAACCACGAACAATTGCTTCTGGTTCCATTCCAGTAGTAGGTGGTCGAGCAATAACCCGAACAAATTGCGTGGAGCTATCTTCAGATATGACTTCCCCAAAATAAACTTCGCTTGACTCAGGGATACCGCCACAACCGGACAGCAACAAAATCGTAGTAAGTGCAGACGCACATTTCGTCAATTTCATGGTGAGCCTGCCGTGATTGCGACCTGCAAAATCTGGCCATGCTCAATTCTTGGCAAAGTCAGTACAAACTGAGCTCCAATCCCTGGCGCTCCCCAGACATCTATTAAGCCCCCGTGTAGAGCGGCATCCTCAGCAGAAATAGACAGTCCCAAGCCAGTGCCGCCTAAAGTTCTTTGACGTGCTGGGTCAGCTCGCCAAAATCTTCCAAAGACACGCGCTAAATCTTCCGTCGCAATTCCTTGACCAAAATCTCTCACGGATACCGAGACACATTCATTATTTCCGGCTATTTCGATTTTTATCTCCGAGCCGTCACAGTGCTCAATTGCATTTACAACCAGGTTTCTGATTATTCGGGACACTCGACGTTTATCTGCCGTTACAAACAGATCTCCCGCCTTCGAGAAACTAAATGCAGTGTTGTGTTCCAAAGCAATCTGAGAATTCTCGCTCAAAATTGATTCAGTCAACTCACTTAAGTCAACTTTTGATAATTCAAGCGGGGCTGCTCCGGCATCAATTTTGCTCATTTCAAGTAGGTCGCTTAGCAAAACATCAAATCGATCAACTTGATTTCTGAGCAACTCTGCGGAACGCGCCATGTCAGGATCAAAATCAGAACGTGCGTTATAGATCATCTCACTAGCCATGCGAACTGTAGTTAGAGGCGTGCGCAACTCATGTGATACATCAGAAACAAATTGTTGCTGAACTTGTGACAAGGATTCGAGGCGAATGATTTGGCTTTGCAAACTTGTCGCCATTTCATTCAGTGACCCGGCTAATCGAGCAATATCGTCTTCGCCATTAACTTGCATTCGTCGATCTAGGTCCCCAGATGCGATTTGTACGGCAATCTCAGCAGCTTCTCGAACTGGGTCAGTAACTCTTGAGGTCACAAACCAAGCAAGGATCAAAAGGCTAACAAGTAAAAGCACACCAGTAACAGCGACGCCTTGTCGCACCAAGTCAATTGACTTTTGCTCTTTATCAAGCGGAAACAATAAATAGAGTTCGTAGGCACCAATGCGAGGAATGTTTACTGGAGCTCCCACGACTAAACCTTGTCTTGTTGCACCGCCCTCATATATCAGTGTTGAATAAGCCCAGGCTTGACGATCACGCTCGCGAATCGCAGACCGCAGCGCACTTGGTATCGATTGTTCGGAAATAAGTTTTGTCCCACGTTCTGGTACGCCGACCAAATCCGGATCACTTAGAAAAATTGCATCGTATAGACCGGGCGACCCGGCCCGTACTGCCAAAGCAGTAATTACGGAGTCCACAATTCTGGTGTTATTGGGAGCGACAAGTCCCGTATCAGCTGCGTCAAGTAGTCGCTGAACTTCAAGGCGAGCAGCAGTTGCTTCCGTTAACGCGCTTTGCTGTTTTGCTTCAAGCAGTCCTGAGGAAACTTGATTGACCAGTAAAATTCCAACCGCACTTAAAACCGTTATGGATACCAATGCGGTAATTATGACAAGCCGTAATTGCAGATTTCGACGCCACTTCTGCAAGAAAGTTGACTTAGGTCGAGCGGATTTGCCCACGGTTTACGATTGCCCTGCTTTATATCCGACACCGCGTACCGTGACCACAATTTCTGGATGATCCGGATCGATTTCAATTTTTGCTCGAAGGCGTTGCACGTGGACATTTACCAATCTGGTGTCGGCCGCATGTTGATATTCCCAAACTTCTTCAAGTAGTAACTCTCGCGAAAATACCTGCCATGGTCGCTTCGCTAAAGTCAATAACAATTTGAACTCTAGAACTGTTAATGAGATATCTTTTGTTCCCCGCTTAACGGAGTGTCCAGCTATATCTATTACCAAGTCACCAATCTGAATTTCATTAGCCACTGGGGTTTCGATCGAGCGCAATCGAGCGCGGATTCTAGCTAGTAGCTCTTCATTCTTAATAGGCTTGACAATGTAATCGTCGGCACCAGACTCCAAGCCAGTAACTACATCTTCGGAATCGCTTCGCGCAGTTAGCATTACGATTGGAACGCCGCTAGTTTCCCGAATTGCTCGGCAAATATCTATCCCATCTCGACCGGGCAGCATCAGATCCAGCAGTACGAGATCTGGAGTAACTGCATTAAAGGCAGTTAGCGCTTGAAGGCCATCAGCACAATATGAAACTTCGAATCCTTCGCCACGAAGCAGGATGCCCACAATCTCAGCAATTGATTGGTCGTCTTCAATAACCAAAATGCGATGCCCCACTGTGGCACTCCTTTACTTCGGACTAGGAATGCAAATTTACCTCAATAACAGCCAATACTTGGACTGATGGCTTTTTTCCCTTTAATCGTTGGCTAATCTAGGGGGATGCCCATATCAAGTTTGTTCGCAAGTCTGCGTAAAGAACTGGGCAAATTTGGCCTAGTTGGTTTAGTCGCGTATTTGATTGATTTAACTATTTTTAACCTGTTGCGATTTGCAGGCGGTGAGGGCCCACTATTCGACAAGCCATTAACTGCAAAGGCAATTAGCGTTTTAGCAGCTACGACTTTCGCCTATTTTGGAAATCGACATTGGACGTTTAGAGATCGAACACGTTCAACTTTTCGTCGAGAGTACACGCTGTTTTTTATTTTTAATGCGGTCGGTATGACTATTTCGCTTTCGTGCCTTTGGATAAGTCATTACGTACTTGGATTCGATAGTGCGTTGGCCGATAACATCAGTGCAAATGTCATTGGTTTGGTGCTCGGAACTATATTTAGGTTCTGGGGCTATCACAATTGGGTTTTTCCAAATGAAGTTTCAAGCGTGAAACAAAACTTTTAAACTCACTTGCTATTTGTTTGCCGATATTAAAAATATTCCAAAGGTTGCGGGTTTTAAATTCCTTAGTTCTAACCGACCACCATCAATCGAAACCTGCGATCTTGCCCAAGCTAGGCCTAAACCTGTGCCACCAGTTGTATTGCCTTGCAACATTAATGAATTTTCAATATCGATGCTTATCCCTTTGCCCTCATCACTAACTTCGATCAAAACCCAAGATTGGTAATCGCGATACGAAATCCGAATTGTACCCGCACCATGCTGTAGTGAATTCTCGATTAAAACCGAAAGCACTAACTCTTGAATTTCTGGAGTTCCTAGCGCGATCAAATCTAATTCGCCGACTATTTCAAAACTTCGAGATTCAGCCGCTACCCTACTTTGCCAACGAGCAGTTACATTTGCTACTAACTTGGAAACTTCTATCTCTGAAAGTTCTCGGTCAGACATGGCGCGCCAAGTTGTTAACAAGCCCTCAACTAACCGGACTAGCCGATCTACTTGGGCCAGGGCTGCAGTTGCATCGGCTTGTGTTCGAGTAGACGCAGAATCCGCGACAATCTGCTCGAGGCGAAGTGAAAGTGCTGTTAATGGTGACCGTAATTGGTGAGATACATCGGCCGCTAGGGTTCGTTCAGCACGCAGGCGCTGCTGGGCATCGGTTGCCGATTGATACAGATTATGTAGCGTGTCATCAATTTCTTTAACACCAGTTAATTGAGGTGAGTGAGCCTCTTGCTTAACCGTGACATTGTTTACTTCAGCTAAAAACACTTTCATTGGAGTGGCGGAAAATCTCGCTAAAAACTTCGCTGCTATCAGTACCAAAGTTGCGGTAAGCGTAATCATGGCTTGAATACCAAATGTAATTGGCGTGGAATTTGTCCAAGCTATTGTGAAGTTCCCAACTTGATGGGATCTAATTAGCCAGAAAATTGTAATTAGCCCGATTACCAGCACAAAGGGAATAATCGCTAGTGCGAACAATCTAAATAGCCGTTGTTCCATTATTAATTCCGATTGAACCTAAATCCAAGACCGCGCACGGTGGCAACATGCTCACCTTCATCTCCAAGCTTTCTACGTAAAGCTGAGACGTGCATGTCAAGATTCTTAGTTGATCCCGACCAATTGGTATGCCATACATCTCGCAGGATTTGCTGACGGCTAATTACTCGCCCAGAATTACGCATCAATAGTTCCAAGAGGCTGAATTCAGTTGAAGTAAGGGAAACTTCTTCACCCCAAACCTTGCACATTCTAGATTCGGTGTTGAGTGTGATGCCATTACCAATCAATTCAGTAACATCGTGGCCGTCAACTCGGCGCATTAATGCGCGAATTCGCGCCAATAACTCAGCGGACTTAAACGGTTTCATTATGTAGTCATCGGCACCGGCATCTAGGCCAACAACTAAGTCCAGCTCTGTAGTTCGGGCAGTCAGAATTAAAATTGGCATATCAAATTTTTGAGCGCGTAAGGTACGGCAAACTTCTAGGCCATCCATATTTGGCAAACCTAAATCGAGAACGATTAAGTCTGGGCCAGTAGTTCTTGCTTTATCAAGTGCACCTACGCCATCGCTTACAAGTGCAACCGAATAACCCGCACCTTGTAGCGTGCGCACAAGTGGGGCAGCGATTTCAAGGTCATCTTCCACCAGCAAAATTCGGGTCACAATTTGCAGTTTAGTGTCCTAACTTGATTGCGACCGAACTTGCACTACATCTCCTGAAGTAATTTCCATTTGACCCTGTGGGACATCAATAACCAATGCCCCACTTTCCAAAATGCTTGATGCAAAACCAGAAATTTGGTTGTCAGCTGGAAGGGTAACTAAAACTTCAGTTTGCAATGTGCAGCTTGCCGCTTGATAGCCAGCCAGCCAGTTTGGATCTGGTTTGTTGAGTTCTTGTTCAAGTGCGGCAAGTATTTTGGCAATAAGTAATTCTCGCTGGATTGAAATACCCAACAATGCTAAAGATGTGGCAAACTCAGTCGGCAACTCAGCTTTAGTTAAGTCGGTATTTATGCCAATTCCAACTACTGCATGTTTGCCTTGGAGTTGAACTAAAATTCCGCCAACTTTTTTCAACTCTTGATTCGGGGTTAGTGCCATTAAGTCATTTGGCCATTTAAGGCGAATTATTTCCGTATGTTGAGAAAGGCATCCGTGAATTACCAGTCCGACCAACAAAGGAATCGCGGACACCTGGCATGGGAATGCAGAAATTGGAATCGCTACGCTCAACGCGATCCCTGCACCAAATGGACTCTGCCATGGTCGCTGTAATCGTCCCCGGCCTTGGATCTGTT
>CANJRK010000038.1 GCA_947476765.1 Actinomycetota bacterium | reverse complement strand
GAAGCACGAGAAAGTTGCATTACAAATTCTCCAATGCGCCAGAACGTCGAACGGCAGTCAAGTAACCGACCATAATCAAAACGGGAATCATCGCTACTGCAGCAGCAAATGGCAGATTTAATTGGAAGTTTTGATAAACCACGTTGCCCAGCATCTGACTCTTACCACCAACGATTTGGACCGTTATGTAATCGCCTAACGAAAGTGAAAACGTAAATATTGAGCCAGCATTTATGGCTGGCTTCAAAATTGGTAAAACTACATCTTTGAGCGTCTGCCTAGTCGAGGCGCCAAGATCGCTTGATGCATCCAAAAGTGAATTTGGCAATCGCTCGAGTCCGGCATAAATCGGTAAAATCATGTACGGCAACCACAGATAAGTCAGTGTGACTACTACTGCGAATAAGCCATATCCAGGGCTATCAATACCCAGTGGTCTAAGTAGTGACGCCAGAACTCCAGTTTCAGGCGTAAACATGGTTCGCCACGAGTAAACCTTCACTAAATAGGAGGCCCAAAGCGGTGTCAAGACCAGTGCAATCAATATATTTCTGGATGCTTTTGACGCTATTCGTGCCATGTAGAAAGACATTGGTAGCGCAATCAGGATACAAATTATTGTGACCGAGGTAGCAACACCTAAGGTACGTAATGTTGACTTGAAATATGCAGAATCACTAAATACGTCAATGAAGTTATTCAAAGTAAAAACATGGACCACTTGATTCGTAAATGAATCGACAGTGAAGAACGCTGTAATTAGAAGCAGTGCAAGCGAGCCAAAGTACACGGCTACCAGCCATGTAATAGGCAGCGCAAGTAGTTTTACTACTGCCTTATTTGGATTTACGCTCATAACCACATTCTTGAATTAAATCAGTTGAAAACTAAGAAGTTGGGTGGGTAGCTATCGTGCTACCCACCCAACCATTAACTAGCTATTTCGAAGTGATGACCAAGCTTTCGACCACTCTGCATAAGGAACACACTTAACATCCGTGCGACCGTCTATGCACTTTTCCGAAGGTGTATTCCAGAAATAGATGTCATTCCAGAATGCTTCATCAGCAGCATGATACGTTTCACAGAAAGTTGCATCGGTGATTAATGCACATGCCTTGGAGTTCGATGGAGCCTCACCAAACCACTCAGCAACCTGAGCGTTTGCTTCTGGACCAGAAATCCAATCAAGCCACTTGTAGGAACAGTTGATGTTCTTAGTGTCTTTGGCAACCATCCAAGTATCAGACCAGCCAGTTGCACCTTCCTTAGGAAGTACAGCTTTCACGACTTCGCCTTCGGCATTTGCGTAGTTCAAGTTGACTTGCCAAGTGGTACCCAGCACGGTTGTTCCGCTGGACATGGCATCAATATTCTTTAGGTAGTCGCCCCAGTACTCGCCAATGATCGGCTTTTGCTGTTCTAGTAATGCAATCGCTGCATCGAACTGAGTCTGATCTAGCGCGTATGGATCTTGAATGCCTAAGTCCGGGTTGGTCTTCATTAGGTATAGCGCTGCATCTGCAATAAAGATAGGTGAGTCATAGGCGGTTACTTTTCCTGCGTACGGTGACGCAGGGTCAAAGGTAACTCCCCATGAATCTGGTGCAGTCGTTACAACAGCTGGGTTATAAGCCAACAAGTTCGCACCGCGACCGTGTGGAATACCGTACATCTTGCCATCAACAGAGTTGAACTTTTGGTCTTTAAGGCCAGAGAAGATATCACCGTATGAAGTGACTAGATCGGTATTAACCGGCTGAACTAGATCGCCATAGATTAGGCGAAGTGTCGCATCACCAGATGCTGAAAGCACGTCATAACCGCCACCTTGCATCAAGCTAACAGCTTCATCAGATGTTCCAAATGTCTTGACTGTTGCCTTGCACCCTGTTGCAGTTTCGAATGGGGTAACCCAGTCCACTGCGGGATCTGTAGATCCATTTTCTGCATAACCTGGCCAGGCAAGAATGCTGATAGCACCTTCGCCATCACCAACTGGTCCTGCATATGCATCTCCGCCGGTACCTGAAGCAGATGAAGACGATCCACCGCCACAGCCAGCTAGTACTAGTACCACAACCCCTGCGGTTGCCACTTTGGTAAACAGTTGCGAAGTTCGCATCTGCCGCCTCCTTCTTGTTAGTGCGCTGTTTTGCGCTGGCCGTAATAGCCTTCCCGAGCGTTAACCCGAGAAATTTTCTAGTAGTTGTTCAGAATCAAATCTCCATGAGAGTTTTACCGAACTGCCTTTTCGCGAACTTACATCGGAAAAGCGATCGTTTTCATTTTGCTCTAAAACTATAATTTGAATACCTTGGACGTCTACAACATAACGAGTCATTGGGCCTAGATATTCAACATCCGAAACTAGCCCACTGATGGAACGCTCCGCTGAACCCGAACTATCAATTGAAATCTTTTCCGGACGCAAACTAAAGGATTTCGCAATACCGAATAATTTTCCGGCGACTTCAGAGCTAAACATATTTGAACTGCCAACAAATCCAGCTACAAATGAAGTCTTGGGATGCTCATAGATATTGGCAGCAGTATCTATTTGCTCGATTTTACCTTCATTAAAAACCGCAATTCTGTCACTCATCACCAATGCTTCTTCTTGGTCGTGAGTAACAAAAACAAAAGTTATCCCCACGTCACGCTGTATCTGCTTTAATTCTGACTGCATCTGTTGTCTAAGTTTTAAATCAAGCGCACCTAAGGGCTCATCAAGTAGAAGAACTTTCGGCTTATTAACAAGTGCTCGTGCTAATGCCACACGCTGACGTTGACCACCAGATAACTGGGATGGCTTTCGAGATCCAAGCTCGGCAAGTGCTACCCCTTCTAAGGCATCGCGGGCCTGCTTGACGCGCGATTCCTTATCGACGCCTTTGACTCGCAAACCATACTCAACATTTTCTTGAACTGACATGTGTGGGAATAATGCGTAATCCTGAAAAACGGTATTTACATCACGCTTGTTAGCCGGTGTCTTAGTTACGTCAACGCCATCAAGCTTTATGGTTCCACCAGTTGGAGGCTCGAAACCAGCGATCATTCGAAGCACTGTTGTTTTACCTGAGCCAGAGGGGCCAAGTAAAGTCAAAAACTCGCCATCATAAACATCCAGATGAATGTTATTAACAGCGATTACATCTCCAAAGGACTTAGCTAATCCTCGAAGTTCGATTGCACTGGTTGGCATTTTTCCTCCAGTATCAAGGTTAGGCGTAACCGTGCACATAGACAGTGATTATTCGAGGAAGTTACATTTTTGATAAGTACAAACCTGGACAAATGGTGGGCCCTGACGGGCTCGAACCGTCGACCCACGGATTAAAAGTCCGTTGCTCTACCAACTGAGCTAAAGGCCCTACCTTGCCTTTCGGCAATTCCCCAATCTTACTTGATTCATTGGGTTTCCAGCGACCGGCAGTTACCTAGATAGGGCTATGGAAAATCGCGCATGGCGCGGTGTTACTCAGCACAATTTGCACCGGACACGGTTATGCAGAGGATCTACCTTGGGACTAACTCGATCCAGTCCACAGGTTTCGTGCAAAGCGAATTGAGATTTTTGGGAGAAACTTCTTCAACGGAATACTTTTCATTTTGACCAGAAAGGTAAAACGGTCCCATTGGGTATGAAAGTCCGCCAGATCCAGGAATGAACCATGGACTATCCATTACAACCCTTAAAACATGTGGGCCACTCTGTAGATCGATTGCGCCAATCTTTGTTAAACTTCCTCCCACGTTTAGAACATGCGAGACGGAAGTGACTAGGACATCGTCAATGAGTACTTTGGCTCTTCCCTTAATCCAGCCTTCGACCCACAAATCAAACCTGTTCGCATCAGAAACATCAAATTTACTTTCAAATACCGATGCCTTGCCAGGGCCACTAGCTTGATTTGTTATGTCCCCAATTGGCAAGTTTATGAAAGATCTACTAGGACTTACTGCTACGTCATTACCTGACAATGTCTTCGCTATTTCCGAATCAATAAATGAGCACTCAGGTTTTGCCGAAGGGGTGCCCTTACTGCCAAATGGAAAATGCAGGGCAGGTAACTTCACTTCCAAGTTCTTTTGCCAAACTTCGTAGTAGGTGCCGATGAATTTCAGATCATAATTTCCGGGTGGACGACTTGAGTTTGGTGATGACCTGAGAACCAAAGTTTGATATTTTTCAATAGAGTCAAGGGCGAATTCGTCAATATCTGCGAATGCACCCTTACCTAAACCTTTACCGTCTCGAAGCGGAATCAAATTTCGCCTCAATTCTCCCGCGCCTTCAGCATCGAGCTTCCGCAAAAAATGTCTTGAACCGTACGCGCTATATTCGATCATTAATGCGGGTGAACTGAAACTGCTGTCCTTTCCGATCACTTCAAGCTCCTTAAGTTGGTCGTAAGGAGCTAGCCAAGCCTCGTGATATGTATAGGCATAAGAAACAAGCACTCCGCCAGTTAAGATAGCGGCCAGAATTCCTGCCTCCATAGAGAATTTATTAGCCACGAAACCAAGTGCACAAAAGGCAATAACCAACACGATGGGACTTGCCATTGCAAGGGTCTTTCCACTGATCCAGGCATTTCCTTTAAGTGCAATGGCAGAAAGTACGGTTACCCAAATTCCTAGGGCTGCAATGTGGCCATTTCCAGTTGTTAAGAAAAAGTAGCATCCAAACACGAATAAAACTCCGGCCAAAAGTACTAACGCAGTATTAGCGACTGGAAACTGCGGAGGATATCGAAAATCGCCAGTTAGCCAAACTCCAAAAATCTGAGTGAACTTAAGTGGTCCAAGCAAATTTCCAATGTCTGAACTAGATTGCGCAAAGGTAAGCATTTTCATCAGCGACTTGGGACTATTCGCGATTGACGAAAGCACGGCAAGCGAACAAATGCTAAAGGTAGCTATGAAATATGCAGCGTGTCTCCAAGGCACCTTTCTTGTCTCCATTGTGAGTTTAAAGACCAAATAAAGTATTGGAATTGCTAACCAAACTAAACCCGAAAGCGAAAAAATCAACACGTAAGCAGAGCAGCCAAGTGCAAAAGGAATCACCCTAGTGGGTTCATTGGTTTTCTCTAACACATTTGGAGTAAGGGCAGTCACTAAAACAATCAAAGGCACCAAGAGCAACTCCTTGATTCCACCCCACATTGCATATCCAAGATAAAGTGCCGATGTTGGCCCTAAAACGACGGCCAGAAATTTAGTCCAATTTGGAATTTTTATTTGTTGCAAAAGCGCAAAAAATGTGATGCACAAAAGCATGGCAGCGGCAGCCATGTAGGGTTGCAAAATCCAAGCCGGATCGATTGAGAGCCATTTAGAAAATACACCGAGTGGAACGAATGAACCAGATGGGTATGGCAAGTCTTCTGTAGCCGGATTTAACAGAATTTGAGAAATTGCTTCGTGAGTTGAAGGTGCCAAACTTGAGGTATCTCGCCCAGCAGTGAGCATCTGGTCGGTCATTGCTAGCCAAGAAGATCCATCATCTAACTTGATCCAGCCAGCAAAAGTTGGAGTTCCTGACATCAAAATCGGCAGCCCATGGATATAGAAAACAGCCAGACCCAGTACTAATGGAGTTAGGTTGCTCCTAAACCAACAAAGAATTTCTGACCAAAAGTAAATCCCACAAATTGCAATGACGACAATGAAAATCGCAGGTGTTCTTGGCGCAAGCATCGGGCTAATGGTCGTAAGTTGACCAAGGACAACTAAAGCTGAAAATCCTGTTGGAAGTATTACGGGATTTCTAAGATCTAAACGGCTAAGGCTAAATACCGCTATTCCTAAGCAAGCGGAGCTGACAATGAATACGACAGGGAAAAGTAGCCAAGCTTGAATTAATTCTTGACTTGCAGTACTCACAGAATATGCTTTCTAAAACCAAACTTCTTTACTGCAGAATTTTGATCGTTCCAGAGTCCAGACTATCCCAGGCAATTTTTGGATCCGGAGAGTAAATGTTGTAAAGCGCTGGATTTCCAGGGAAGGCAAAATAAATATTACTGTCAGATTCAGATGCGCTAGCAGCTACGGCTCCACCTTTATAGTTAACGTATTTTGCACCTGCAGTGGAACCCAGGCTTTGAACCCTTCCTATTGCATCTGTGTCATAGTAAGTAGCGACTGTTAAATAGGGATCCTGCGAACCCGCCTCAACATCTTTTGGAAGGTATCGCACGTAGACCTTTCCTTCGGTCAACACCGTAAGTTCGATGTTCGTGCCCTTCATTTTGCCATTCCAATAAATTGGAAACCCAAGATCTTTCGTGGCGGACATTAACTCATCTACGCTCACAATTGTCGCCGGAATTGCTGTCAAGGAAACTGAGCCGGCGGCAGAAACACTTGGAGTTTCCGGAGCTGCTGTAGTACCACCGTTATCGCCAGAAAGCACCCATGCCACAAAGGAGATGGCTGCGATTAGACCCAATACGATTATGAGCCGCTTGCGAGGGTCAATTTGAATCGCATCTGACGTTGCTGGGTTTTCTTGGTTATCAGACATTACTTTTCCATTCCTATATAACTTTTATCCATTTTAAAAATTTTTGACTCGATGTTGGCCAGATTCATGATGACCCTCGGTTATAACCCCTTGATTCTTACTTTTCAATACGATTAATAAATAGATGTAGGTAGCGGATGCTCCAAACTCGCAAAGAAAAAGAATTGGATAACTGAGCCAATAATCCACTACGAACAAACCAGTAGTTCGCCAAATAGCTACTCGAACAAGCATTAGTGAAACCGGCCAGGCAACGGCAGAAAGTAGAAAAACATTTAACTGTCTTTTAGTCCAGTTAGAAGGCCCGCTAAACAAATAAGGCGGCACCAGAACTAACCCAAGTAGAGCTACCAGAGATCCCGCTTGCAGCAAACTGATTATTCCAATATTGCCTGCGAATGGATTTATCAAAAAGTACTCACGGAAGCTTAGAATCGTGGCTGAAAGCACTAAGGAAATAGAAACACTGATTTGGAAGAAAGTAAAACTTTCTGCCGATTTAACCTTCATGCCTTACATAGCTCCCTGTGACACTCGCTGCTCGCGCTAACTTGCTTAGGACTTTCAAAGGATTACTCCCATCGAGGCGCTCAGCCAGGATTGGAACTCACCTTGAGAATCCTGGGGCTACCCAACCTCAAAGCAAACGATAGGAATCTCACCAGGAACAAGTGATGTTGTTCCGTATTGGATCACGCCGTTTAGGCTTGGTCCACACGGTAATCCTATGAAGTCATTGAAAGTGGCAGGCGCGTAACTCGGTCCAGTTGCTCCGGTTGGTCCCGCTGAACCTGTGGCACCAGTTGGTCCTGCTGGGCCAGTTGGTCCGTCGACTCCAGTGGCACCAGTTACGCCGTTAATACCGTTGCTACCGTCAGTACCCGTGGCACCCGTTTCGCCTGTAATACCCGTTGGTCCGGTTGGGCCAGTTGCGCCTGTGATACCAGTTGCTCCGGTAGCACCAGTTTCACCTGTGATACCAGTTGGTCCGGTTGGGCCAACTGCAGTTGAGTCTGCTCCGGTGGCTCCAACTGGACCTTCAATTCCTTGAAGTCCCGGGTTTCCTTGCGGGCCTGTTGGTCCACCAAGGCCACGGTCACCCTTGGCACCAGTTGGTCCTACTGGTCCAGCGGCGCCATTGGTTCCATTGGTGCCATTGGTG
>CANJRK010000037.1 GCA_947476765.1 Actinomycetota bacterium | reverse complement strand
CGTGGATTCGAACCACGATAAGCACCTCCAAAGAGTGCTGTCCTGCCATTAGACGATCCGGGAAAGCAGTTAAGGTTTGCTTAAAAACACCTAACCCGCCTGCAAATCTTATGCGTTTAAGGGCTAGTTTCCCAAAACGTGTAGGGATTTTCGCGCGGTGACCGCTAAATGTGCAAGCGGTATCCTTATAGCCAGCAGATATATGCATTGGGAGTTTGTCCGATCATGGGTCTGCGCCGCACTGACTAACGGATTAGGAAAGCTAGTGGCCATCGCACACGATCATGAAAATGACCTGGACTTATCCAGTCGTTCTCGGGTATCTGACGCTGATCGTGTCCGAATGACAGGTCACGAACGTCGGGCGCAACTTGTCGAAGTTGGCCGCATGCTTTTTGCTGAAAAAGGTTTTGAATCCGTCACAGTTGAAGAAATCGCTAATACCGCCAATGTCTCCAAGCCAGTGGTCTATGAACACTTTGGATCAAAGGATGGCCTGTACGCGGTTGTAGTAGATCGTGAAATGACTTACCTCCTTAATTCAATTACTAAAGCTTTGACGGCAGTCCATCCGCGCTTGCTACTAGAGCAAACTGCCTGTGCATTGTTTGATTACATTGAATCCAATACTGATGGTTTTCGAATTTTGCTGCGTGACTCACCTGCCGCAACTTCATCAGCAACGGCAACAGGCAGTTTTGCGTCTTTGCTTTCTGATGTGGCCCAGCGAGTCGAAGAATTGCTTTCAAAGGAATTCAAACTTCGCGGGTTCCCATTCCAAATGGCTCCGATGTATGCCCACATGTTCGTAGGAATGGTTGCGTTAACTGGTCAATGGTGGCTAGATGAGCGAGACACTCCTAAGGATGAAGTTATCGCTCACCTAGTGAATTTAGTTTGGAATGGCGCAGTTGGACTTGAAAGTAATCCTCGGCTAATTAGTCGACGTATCGCAGACTAGTTAGTCCTCAAGTCCGGCCGTTTCTTCGTCAAACGGTAAAACAATATTTCGTAACACTGTTGCGAGCTTTTCTCGATCAGCCATTGAAACATTTGCCAGGAGTGACTTTTCGCGCGCAAGTAATTCATCCAATGCCCGATCTACTGCAGTCTTTCCGCTACCAGTTAATTGAACAAGTACGCCGCGGCCATCTGTTGGGTCTGGTTGCCGAGAAACCAAATTCTTAGATTCCAGTCGATCAATTCGGTTTGTCATTGTTCCACTAGTTACCAAATTTTGAGCAATTAGTGCTGATGGTGTTAAGGCATATGGTTTACCAGCCCTGCGCAGTGCAGCAAGTACATCAAATTCGCCAGCTTCTAAATCGTGAGTTTCAAATGCTTCGCGGCGCGCTAAGTCTAAATGGCGCGCAAGTCGCGATACGCGACTGAGAATTTGCAATGGTGCTACATCAAGGTCTGGTCGCTCCCGTTTCCAGGCAGCTACGATTCGATCGACCTCATCAGGTGTGCTCATCTAAGTGAGTCTAGAAGATTATCTTGATGTCGAGATAACTCGAGCACCATGAACTGGACCATGCGTACGAAGCACATCATCAACCAGTCCAGATGCCTTTAATTCCACAACTAAATCAATCGCGCTGGATTCATCTCTAACTAGGAAGGCACAAGTTGGCCCACTTCCCGAGATGATCGCCCCGAGTGCTCCAGAGTCAATTCCATGCTCCAAGACTCGTCCCAATTGCGGCCGAGAAACTATCGCAGCTGGCTGCAAGTCATTGTGTAACAAGATGCCAAGAGCTGGCGCATCACCGCGTGCTAGTGCGCCAAGAACTTCAGTAGGAACATCAGGTAAATCTTCGAAATCGAATCCGCGCATATCATCGGTCTTTTCATAAATTTGCGCAGTCGAAAGTCCCTCGCCAAATGTGGCAAATACCCAGTGAAAAGTTCCTCGCGTCATTACCGGAGAAAGCACATCACCGCGACCAACACCAAGAGCACAACCACCATGCAACATAAAAGGCACATCAGAACCCAATGTCGATGCCATTGCATCTAGTTGTTCGCGCGGAATGCCCGCATTCCAAAAAGTGTCGCAGGCAACTAAAGTTGCAGCTGCATCCGCACTTCCACCAGCCATGCCAGCGGCAATTGGAATCGATTTATCAATTTGAATGTGCACATTTGGATCTTCACCGCAGGCGCGAGCAACTAGTTCGGCCGCTTTCCAAGCTAAATTGGTGGCATCAGTTGGAATCCGATCGGCGTATTCACCTAATCCCGAAATTTTAAGGGAATCTGCGGCACTTACTGTGACCTCGTCATAGATACCAACAGATTGAAAAATAGTGGCAAGCTCATGAAAGCCAGAAAACTCCCGTGGGCCTACGCCAAGGTAAACATTTACCTTGCCTGGCACGCGCACAGTTACTGACTTACTCACCAGATCAGGTTACTTTCTTCGCCTGTTGGGCGATAGCCACAAAATCAGCCAGACTTAATTGCTCGCCGCGTAGTCCAGGATCAATGCCTGCATTGCGAAGTAATGCTTCAACTGCTTGCGGGGAACCAAGGGCGCTGCCAAGAGCAGTTCGTAGAGTTTTACGACGTTGCCCAAAAGCCGCATCCACAATGCTAAATAAAGTTTCCCGAAGTTCTGGATCTAAGTTGCGCTCTTTACGAACCAAGCGAATCAATCCAGAATCTACATTTGGCGCTGGCCAAAATACATTTCGTCCCACGGACCCTGCTTTATCAACATCGCCATACCAAGCCAGCTTTACGCTTGGCACGCCATAAATTTTGCTACCTGGACCTGCGGCCATTCGATCAGCAACCTCAGATTGCACCATTACCAAAATTTCTCGAATCGATGGAAAAGTTTCCAAGAAGTGCAAAACCACTGGAACTGAAACGTTGTAAGGCAAGTTAGCAACTAAATGTGTTGGATCATGCGGAAGCGAAACAATCTTCATTGCATCTGTGTTTATTACCGTCAAATTATCTTTCAGCTTTGGGGCATGCAGCGCAATTGTGGCTGGCAGTGCTTCCGCAAGTACGGAATCAATTTCCACTGCTACTACCTTGGAGACATTTGGTAAGAGTGCCAAAGTCAGCGACCCTAGGCCTGGTCCAATCTCAACTACTACGTCATTTGCTCCAACGTGTGATTGCGTCACAATTCGCCGAACGGTATTCGGGTCAATTACAAAATTTTGACCGAGCTTTTTTGTCGGAGTGATATTCAGGCTAGCTGCCAGCGCTCGAATTTCGGTGGCCCCCAACAAAGTTGGTTCTGATGTTTCTGCACTTGGCAAAGTTAGATCAGACATTTAAATGGGCGATTAGTACCAGTTGTGAGCATGGAAGTAGTCAAGCGCTTCACACGGAGATCCATATCGTTTATCGATATAGTTTGCACCCCATTGAATCTGTGTTGCTGGATTGGTTTTCCAGTCTGCGCCAAATTTCGCCATTTTTCTACCAGGCAAACTTTGTGGAATGCCATAGGCACCAGTCGTTGAATTCGTAGCTTTATGATTCCAGTTACTTTCGCGGAACCATAAAGTTTCAAGACAAGAGTATTGCACTTCGCCCCAACCAAACTCTTGGTTAATCCAAAGTTTTGCATAAGCCTTGTTACCAGATTTAGTTCCAGTTTTACCTTCGGCTGTTGCCAACGCAACTGCAATATCGTTTGGATCTCCAGTGCCACGAACTAATATTTCTGCAACTGGCTTACTAATGACAGATCGACCTATTTCAGTGCGAGAAACCTCTTTGCCATCAACCAGTTTTACTTGATAGGTAACTTCAGCAGAACCTACTTCGCCTGCTTGCTTGAGTATGTCAGTGCCAGTAGCGATCGAGGCATCTTCGGTCGCAGTACTTGTGTAAGCGACTTCCTCTGCTTCAGTTACTACCTTGTTAGCAAGCACATGGTCTTTTACGTTGTAGCTAACTGTTGAGTCAATTACTAAAGCTGAGACATCAATGTATGGCGGGGCCTGTTCGGTGCTGTTGGCCGCAGCTGTAATGCCACCAGTAAGTAGAACTGCAGCACTGGCAACTATGGCTGAAGTAAGCGCAACATTACGTTCCTTCGGGCGGGCATGACGACCCGGCGCGCGATGGCGACCACGTTGTGTCATGTCTTCCCCAAATCGTGAAGTGCTGGCTTCCCAGCATTAGTCAGAAACTCCACGATATCCCGAAGTTACCTAGTTCAGGCAAGTTCGGATTTGTCAAAAGGGGCCAAAAACCCTTGCAGCGTTTGAAAAAAGAAGTTCACAAATTTCTTGCTCAGACTGCCCTCTAACCTCACAAATGGCCCTAACGGTCCAAGGGATGTTTGCAGATGTATTTGCCTGCCCGCGATTGGGAGATGGCGTCAAGAATGGTGAATCTGTTTCAACTAGGAGTAGGTGATCTGGAATTTCCAAAACGGCATCGCGGAGCTGCTGAGCATTTTTGAATGTGACCACACCAGGTATCGACATGTACCATCCAGCATCTGCGCAAATTTTTGCCATTTGTGCATCGCCTGAGAAGCAGTGGAATACGACGGTTTCGGGCGCTCCGTGGGTTTCTAGCGTTGCGATTACATCTTCGTGAGCGTCTCTGTCATGAATTATCACAGGCTTTGCCACGGCACGGGCAATGTCTATATGCGCTTTAAAAGAAATGTGTTGAGCATCCGCTTGCGCTTTTTCCGTGCGGTAGTAATCCAAACCTGTTTCACCAAGACCCCGAACTTGAGGTAACTGCGCTAATTCGGCGATCACAGCTAATGAGGTATCCAGATCTGTGTCGTGTGCTGCGGCATTTGGGTGCAGGGCAACCGTAGCCCAGACATCGGGATGGTCGAGTGCGACTTGCGCCGCCCAGCGAGAACTAGTTACATCACAGCCCACCTGAACGACCTTTGTGACATTGACGGCCCGAGCTGCCGCCATGGCCTCAGTTACCTCGGGCAGTTCAAAGTCATCGTCAAAGGCGACATCCATATGGCAATGCGTATCCACCACTGGACCTGCTAAAGGCAACGCCAACTTCACTGCACTCACACCTCTACGTTAGTGGTGGCTTCATAATCTAGGCTGGTTGCAGGGCGATGCCCGCAATTGATTTCAGGGGAAAAAGTGATCAAACGATTGCCCGGACTTGATGGCCTTCGCGGCATCGCAGTTCTTGCAGTCATCATTTACCACGCAGATGTGTCTTTGTTAGTGGGCGGATTTCTCGGAGTAGATGTCTTTTTCGTTTTATCTGGATTTCTAATCACTTCGCTGTTGCTGGATGAGCTTGCGCGAAGTGACAAAGTAGATCGAGCTAAGTTCTATTTGCGACGAATTCGTCGCCTGATGCCAGCGCTATTTATGGTTCTACTTTTCAGCGTCTTGGTTTCAGGGTTATTTGTTCTTGATGCTGCATATCACGTCCGTCGAGATTTACCGTGGGCGATAACTTTTGTACTCAACTGGTCATACCTGTTTTTTGAGCAGTCCTACTTTGTTAACATTTCCCGGCCACCATTGCTCCAGCATCTTTGGTCTCTTTCTGTTGAAGAACAATTTTACGTAATCTGGCCTCTGTTGTTAGTGGCGCTATATAAGTTGCCACTTGGTCGCATCACTCCTCGAATCAAAGTCTTAATTGTTTCTGCCGGACTTGCGGTTGCTTCGACTGCCTGGATGGCGCACTTGGCTATCGCGAATGGTTTTCCGATTCCAAATGATCCCAGCCGAATTTACTTTGGTACCGATACTCACGCAATGGGTCTACTGATTGGCTGTGCGGCCGCAGCACTTTGGCGCAGTGATCGACTCAACGAAAAGCTAACGCCAGATCGCGCCAGTGCCATGAACGGGCTGGGCTTGATTTGCTTAGTAGGACTTGGGTACTTCTTCAATTTTGTTAGCGAATTAAACGAATGGCTTTACCGCGGTGGCTTTTTGTTGCTTTCGCTTTTAACTGCCGGTTTAGTTGTAGTTGCTGCACATCCAGGTTTGAAGTTTGGCGCAAGGCTTGGAAATCCGATTTTGAAATGGTTTGGTGATCGCTCCTATGGAATTTATTTGTGGCACTGGCCAATTTTTGTTCTGATGCGTTCTGGCATTGATGTGCAGTGGCCAGACCCGGTGGTATTTGTGACAAAAATTGCCATCGTGTTGGTGATTTCAGATTTGTCATATCGATTTGTAGAAATGCCGGTTCGAAACGGGGCCATTGGTGATCGAATAGCCGTCTGGCGAGCAGCTGGGGTTCCCAGACCACAATCTCAAACATTGATTGCCGCGGGACTAACTGTTGCCATAGTTGCAATAAGCATGGTTGGGATGTACCGAGTACCAGTACCAAGTGCTGGCAATCTAACTGGCATCGGTGGCATCACGGCTATTGACGAAGATCCAGTAGCTCAGGCTGCACCTGTGATCGTGCTATCCACTGATCCAATAATTAGCGCCCAGCAAGCTGCAGCCGTGCAGCAAGAAATTCAAGACAAAATTCCACCAGTTGTCTTCGGTGACTCTGTTGTACTAGGTGCGCGCGAAAGTTTAAAGGCAGTTCTCGGTGAAATCTCTATCGACGCTGCGGTAAGTCGCCAACCTAAGGTAATTGCCGAACGTATTCGTGCTCGTCGCGACGAACGACGCCTAGGTCCCGACGTTGTTATTCACATGGGAACCAATGGCATAGTGCGTGAAGCCGATTTGAAACCAATTTTGGATGAACTCAGCGATCGCGATCGCGTTGTCGTTGTAAATGTGCGTGTTCCTCGAGTTTGGATGAAGCCAACGAACAAGACAATTGCTTCTTTGGTGGCTCAATACCCAAATGTGAGATTAGCTGATTGGAATACTGCGTCTAAGGGACATAAAGGTTACTTCACCCCAGATGGCGTACATTTAACAAAATCTGGGGCCAAGGCATTTGGCACCATAGTTAATGAAGCGCTGCGCGGTCCTTAAATAGATTCTGGTTCTTCAATTCGTGGGAATAAAGACTCACTCTTGGTTATTTTCACCCCTGGAGTTAATTGACCCCAGATAGCAACGTCAGCGAAAGTATTACCTATACCTGATTCAGCTGCGCCAATATCGCTCCAAAGCGCCGCCATGCTTTTTGGCATTATCGGAGAATACAAAATAGAAATGGCACGCAACGACTCACATACTGTGTAAAGGATCGTAGCTAGGCGCTGGCGGCTAGCCTCATCTTCTCGTTTGGCCAAAGTCCACGGCTCTTGTTCCGTTACATATAGATTCACGGCATCAACAAATTCCTTGACTGCCACAATGCCAGTCTGGAAATCAAATGCCCGAATCGAAACATCAGCTTGGGCAGCAGTTTTAGTTAAAAGCTGCGTTAGAACTTGCTCAGCAGCTGTTAGTTCACCTGGTGCCGGTAATGAGCCAGCAAAATTCTTAACCACCATGGCTTGTACTCGACTGGCTAAGTTACCCAGACCATTGGCAAGTTCAGAGGTATAACGCGCCACTAGGTCTTCCCACGAGAACGAACCGTCCTGACCAAAAATAATTGCTCGCATGAAGTAATACCGAAAAGCATCCGAGCCAACCAGATCCACAATGCTTTGAGCCGAGATTCCAGTTAACTTGCTCTTGCTCATTTTTTCGCCACCAACAAGTAGCCAGCCATGGGCAAATACACACTTTGGTAACGGCAAATCTGCTGCCATTAACATGGCTGGCCAAATCACTGCGTGGAACCGCAGGATG
>CANJRK010000036.1 GCA_947476765.1 Actinomycetota bacterium | reverse complement strand
TTTAGTGTTCGCATTTTTAACCCAGTAGTAAAACCAAAGAGCACCTGACATTACCAATATCACGAATCCATCAAGGGCATTGTTTTCAGTTGAAACAATGGTGGATTGTTGCCCGCCCAGCAAATTGGATTGCGATAGCACAGCTGCAATAAGGTTGCTGATTACTTTGATTAGTCCAACTAATGCCGCAATCGCAGAAATCAGCGAGCCTACAAAATACTGAATTCGAAAGTCATTTTTTGGTATTACCGAATTCGAAACCCTTAGCACGAAAACTAGTGCCAGACCCCAAATTACTGCACGGGCAAGAGATGCACCGAGAATTGGTTTGTTATCAAAGGTGCCTTGCAGAGCTGAGATGCTTGAGGTCAAAAAAACTAAAAGAGAAATTACGGAAAGTAATGTTGCAAAGAATGTAGGGATAAAGCCTGCGCCATCTGATGGATTAAGCGCGATGGATTTCCGAAGCCATATTGTGATTCCAGCCAATAGTGGTCCACCAACGACAATAAAAGCCAAATTGCTTGCAAGCGAGCTCTGATCCGAACTGACGATATTTGCTGAGTCGATTACCCGAGCAAACAAACCTGACAGGCCAACGGTGACCGTTATAAATAAACCGAAAGCAAGCGCGTACTGAAAGAACAGTCGAACCGGCTGCGCCGAAGAATTTGAACCTTTTGACTTATTCGAAAGTTTGCGAACTATCGAGACAGCTATCGCAAGCAATACTAAAAGTGGTACAAACGAAAGAATTATCGACATTACTTAACCATCCCGCCACATTCGTAAGTTGGCCAAGGAATTCCAGTTATCTTCCAGTCATTATCGCTCTTACTTAATCTGAATGCTTGGTTATCTGTATAGCTACCACCGAATGGATCGCCATTTGCTGTTTCGATGCGGACTTTAACGGATGCCGAGGTTCCAGTTGTAGAAACATCTGCGAGAGCGATTCGAAGCGAGTCTTGAATATAGGCACGATCAAAATCTTCAACCTTGCACTTGGTATCCGTTGCTAGGAATTTAAGGGCGGCATCAAAGTCACGGTCGGTTATTGCTTGAAGGTATTGCTGGACAGTCCCTTCTGGAGAACTCGCGTCTAACTGTGGCGTAGGTTCTTTTACTGCCAAAACTACGATCAACGCCACAATTGAGATTGCCGCCACGACGATGCCAAGTACTCGATTAGCTTTTTGATTGCTCATAATTTCAGGCTACGCCTGCTAATCCCTTAAAGCAATCAATACCTATCTACCACAAGCTCTTACCATTGCTTGTAGGGTTTTCCCATATAGATGTGAGGGAAAATGTCGATAGATCCGCTGCTAACACCGTTCACAATAAAGAACCTGACGCTGCGCAATCGAATCGTTAGCACTTCGCACGAACCTTCCTATAGTGAAGATGGCTTGCCTAAGGATCGTTATCGGGCGTATCACGTTGCTAAGGCTAAAGGTGGAGTTGGTCTAACCATGATTGGTGGCAGCTCGATCGTGAGCCGCGAAAGCGCACCCGCCTTTGGAAATTTACAACTTTGGAAAGATGAAGCCGAACATTGGCTTCGCTTACTAACCGATGAAGTACATGACCAGGGGGCAGCTGTCATGATTCAGCTAACTCACCTCGGTCACCGCAGCAGCAGCTACTCAGGTGACTGGCTACCAACAATTTCCGTCAGTGCAGTTCGGGAGCGGGCGCATCGCTCGTTTACCAAAGAAGCAGAAGATTGGGACTTAGATCGCATCAAGAATGATTATGTCCTGGCGGCGCAACGCTGCGTTGCGGCCGGCATGGATGGGATTGACTTGATGATTCATGGTCACTACTTGGATTCCTTTATGACGCCATTTTGGAATAAGCGATCCGATGAATTTGGTGGGTCACACGAAAATCGAATGCGCTATCCCCTTGATGTGATCAAAGCAATTCGGGCCGCGGTACCAGAAGACTTCATAATCAGCGCACGAATGAGCTTTGATGAGCTTCGCGAAAATGGACTTGGTCCTGGCGAACTATTAACCGTTGCACAAGACATTATTGATGGCGGAGTTGATGTCATAAGCGCCTTGGGCGGCTCAATCGATTCTGATGCACGCTTAACTCGAATGATTCCAATCATGGGTATGGCTTCCGCGCCGCACTTAGAGCTCATCGGTGAAATCAAGCAGAAATTGAATGTGCCAGTTATGCATGCCGGAAAAATTGCAGATGTTGCGACTGCACGTTATGCAATTGAAGCAGGGGTTCTTGACCTGGTGGGAATGACGCGAGCCCTAATTGCAGATCCATACTTACCAACAAAAATTGCAAACAAAACAGAGGATCAAATACGGCCTTGCGTTGGTGCCAGTATGTGCATCGATGGCATTTACACAGCAGGCGCAGCATTTTGTATTCATAACCCATCAACTGGTCGGGAATTGGAATTACCACAAGAAATTGAAGTTGCTAAGAAAGTAAAGACAGTTGCAGTAGTAGGTGGTGGTCCAGGTGGATTAGAAGCTGCACGAACTCTTGCCGAAAAAGGCCACACCGTCACTTTGTTTGAAGCTAATGATTCCCTCGGTGGTCAGATAAACATTGCAATTCGCTCCCCTCGTCGTCGTGATCTGCAAGGAATCGTTGACTGGCGAGTCCAGGAACTAAAGCGCCTGGGAGTTACCGTGAAATTAAATAGCTATGTTGAAAGTTCAGAATTAGTCGGAGCTGGATTCGATGTGATAGTTGTTGCTGCTGGAGGGATGCCAAAGCCGCTAGAAATTCTAGGAAATCAGCACGTAATTGAAAGTTGGGATGTGCTTTCTGGATCTAAGCGCTTATCTGGTGAGGTTTTGGTTTACGACGATCACGGTGGCAATCAAGCACTAGATTTGGCAGAGAACTTGGCCCTCTCAGGTGCAAAAGTTGAATTTGTAACTCCCGAACGAACTATGTCCACAGATGTTGGAGGCATGGTTGCATCGGCTTATTTTAAATCACTTTCTGGACTTGGCGTTAGATTCACGGTGTTGCGAGAGCTAAAGAGAATCGAAAAGAATTCCGATGGCACGTTTACGGCCTACCTAGGCATGGAGGATGAATCCTGGGAAGAGACCCGCGTGGTAACTGCCATTGTCGCTGAAACCGGAACTACCGCGATTAGTGATTTGTATGACGATCTTGTTCCACTTTCCTCTAATGGTGGCGAGGTTTTAATCGAGGCTTTAATAAGTGGAAAGCCTCAAACCTCGGTTCGAAATTCTGAAGGCAAGTTTCAAGTTTTCCGAATTGGCGATGCAATTAGTAGTCGCGGGATTCACTCTGCGATCTTGGATGCAGCTCGCGTTTGCCGGGGAATTTGATTCGACAATCTTGGTATCTACTATGCGAGCCACCTGTCAGAACCGTCGCAAGATAGCAAAATCAAATTGCCTTTCCGATTGCAAATGATTCAAACTAATCATGCAATCGGCTCCCAAATCTGAGGATTGACTCTGAAAATGCTAGGCATTTTTCAGAGCCACCTGTCAGATTTGAACTGACGACCTACGCATTACGAGTGCGTTGCTCTACCCCTGAGCTAAGGTGGCTTGCTGCGACAGCAGCTTTGACATTCTATTGGAACTTTATGCCGCAGATTTTCGGTTCAAGGCCTTTAAGCCTTCGCGCTTTGCAAGTGGTGTGAGTTCAGGATGTTTCCTGATAAATCCCTTCACGGCTTTTGGATCTATATAGGAATAGCTCCGCAGCGCCCAACCAATTGCCTTGGCAATAAAGAACTCAGTCTCCATGGCGTGGATTTCACAAAACTTAAATAGTAGGGTTTCGTCAGTTTTACGGCCAAGCGTCAGTTGATGAATCAATGCGGATCGAACCATCCAAATATTGGTACTCAAGATCCACTTATTCATCTCAGACTTAAGTTCCGGATTCGCTGACACTACTACTTCAATTGATTTGCGAATTGAGTCCACAGTGTCCCACCAAGATTTGTTCTTGATAAACCATGGTGCATCACGCTTCACATAACTAGGTGAAAGCCGCTTAGCATTCTTAGCAAATATGTCGCATGCAACATATTGAAACTCTCGCTCCGGCTGCGACCACAATGTCTTACACAAGGCAATCAATTCACGTTCTGACAAGTCCTTAGATTGATTTACCAGTTCTTTGCTTAACTCCCGACGCAGTGGTGTTTTCACGCCGAAAAATTCAAATTGATTCCGCATGTATGCAGCAGCGCCATGTGCAACTTCTGGGTCAGCTTGTTTTGCTAACTCTTTGCGGAGAGAAGTTACTAGAACCTTTGAACTTGCCATATTTTGAGGCCTTAAAATTTACTTCAGCCAGAAATCAGACCAACGAACAAATATCAGAGCCATGATGATTAGATATGAGCTCGCTACCAGGATCCACTTCAGAGTAACGATAATTTCAGAAAGGCTCTTACCTAAACTCAATCTATTGCCGGCGAGATTGTCCGTTGTTACTTGCCAAAAAATTGGAATCGTAATGGCCCAAACCACCATGCACCAGGGGCAAAGTGCGCCAATCACATAAAGGCTTTGTCCCACTAGCCAGATTATTAAAAACATTCCAGCTAGGGCACCGATGTTTAAGCCAAGCCACATTGATCTTGGTAATTCCACTCCAGCGAACAAAAGTGCACCAAACATAATGACAATCGTGAAGCCGATGACACCAAGTACTGGATTTGGAAATCCAAATATGGCTGCTTGCGCGGTATTGATTACAGAGCCGCACGAAAGCACTGGATTGATGTCGCAGTTAGGTACAAAGTCAGGATTACTCAGAACTGCAATCTTTTGAATGATTAATTCGATTGATGCAGCAATACCAATTAAGCCACCAATCATCAAAATCCAAGCGGTTTGACGATAATTCGTTGCTTGATTTTCCATTAGCTTGCTTCCATATCTGCAGTTCTTAACTCAACTCTATTGCAAGAGGTGTGTGCTTAACTCTTGCCTTACGGGCCATCAGTGCAAGTAATGCCCGACTTGGCATCGCCAGTTAGGAAATAGTTATCAACTACTTGATCAATACATTTGGATCCCTGGTAGTAAGCAGTATGGCCATCACCATCTAAAGTCAGTAAGACGCCACTGGATAATTGCGAAGCCAGTGCTTGCGCCCACTGATACGGAGTTGCCGGATCGTTTACCGTGCCAACTACCAAAATGGTGGGCGTTCCCGGTGCAACAATTTCCCGAGGGGATCCGGTCGCGGCAGTCTGCCAGAAGCTGCAACCATTGTTGCTCCAAGCTAGGTACTCGCCAAAATTAGGCGCGGTCAATTTCCATTCCGCAGCCAAGGAAATTGTCTTATCAACCGATGCGCGATCTGGCCTATCTAGGCAGCTAACGGCTGCGATCGCGTCATTTGAATTATCTTTATACGAACCATCGGAGTTTCTCGAGGTATAAAAGTCAACGCTACTTGCCAGCCCTGAGTAATCATTATTAAAGGCAAGGTCTAGGTTCTTCCGCAATTCCGGCCAGCCGTATTGCTTGTCGTACAAGGAGCCAATGACGCCCAGTACTCCCATCGCTTGGGTAAAGGACCTGCCATCATCAAGAGTCGCTGGATTAGCATCTAGCGCATTCAGAAAGTCACTGATTTCCAAAACTCCAGCAGTGCCACTTGCTGTAAGTGGGCAATCATTTTTCGTGGCGCAATCCTTCACGAATCTATTTAAGGCTAATTCAAATCCCATCGCCTGTCCGTACGAGAGTTGCTCATTAGTAAGAGTGGGATCTATCGCTCCGTCTAATAACATTCGACCAACTTTGTCCGGAAATAGATCTGCATAGGTAGCGCCAAGGAATGTGCCGTAACTTTTACCTAGCCAATTAAGTTTTTTATCACCAAGTAGCTCCCGCAATATATCAATATCTTTAGCTGCGCTAACTGTGTCGACAAAGGCATAAGTATCTGGTGAATTTGTAGCACAGGATTTTGCAAACAGTTCCGACATGGCAACTGATTGGTCAATTTCAGTCTGGTTATCTGGAGATGCATCCATTGCAATATATTCTTCAGTTTGGGCATCATTTAGACATTCAACTGGTGAGCTCTGGCCAACTCCTCTTGGATCGAAACCGACTATGTCAAAGTTCTCGCGCAAAGTATCACTGACCACGTAGTCGGCATACGTTGTGTATTCAATTCCAGAACCGCCAGGTCCACCTGGGTTAAGTATTAACGAACCAAGTGCGGTGCCAGTTGCAAGTTTACGAATAGCCGCGATCTGCATAGCTCCCGCACTTGGATTTTCATAATCAATCGGAACATTAAACGTTGCACATTCAAAGCCATCGTTGCAGTCGGCCCAATCTAGAGTTTGGGCGTAGTAACCAGCTAATCCATCTCCGGGAGGAACAGATGCACTTGTTGTGGGCTTTGGTGCACTTGAGTCTGAAGGCGGTTGTGAAATTCGATAACCCAAAACTGAAACTACGACTAAGAAGATCGCAAGAATTACCGAAAGAAATTTACGCAAGTGGGCTCCAAATAAGTGTCTGTAACGACCCTAACCCCAGTTACGGCTAATTAGAAACTAGCCAACTATGGCAGTTAGCCTCGGGTCCCGCAGGCTAACAAATAAGGACTCAAAGGCGTTTAGGGGATTTACATTTGCAACAATCTGGTCGCGCGCCTCGGTAATTGCACCAATTCGACGCAGTGTCGCGGCTTCGTCGTCCACGCCAGCAACTCTGGTAATGGCTTCGCGTAATTCTTCGTTAACTAGCTCGACTTGAGCTCCAGATTGAACTACTAATACATCTCGGTAATAGCCAGTGAGGTCAAGTAAGACTCGATCGTACTGATCCATAAGTACCCGGCGGCGGCGAGATTTGGCACGATCATCTAGATCTTTAAGTGCGCTTTTCATCTGTCGCTCCACTGTTTTTAGACCTTTGCCTTCGGCACCTTCACCAAATGCGGTTCTGATATCTTGGTCATCACTTTCATCTAGTGGCTCCACTATGGAGTCGGCATCGGCGTTAGCACTAGTCACGACATTGTTGGCTAATTCAAAACACGAGCTAACTGAACGCAAACTAGTTGGTATGTCCAGGATTTGTTTACGCCGCAATCGCACACCTTCATCCGTAGCAATCGCACGAGCACGGCCAATGTGTCCTTGTGCAGTTCTAGCAGCAAAGGCTGCCATCGCTGGGTCAATACCAAATCGCGAAGTTAACTGCGCAGCAATTGCTGGCAACGTTGGCGAAGTAAGCATCACGTGTCGACAGCGACTACGTATTGTCGGAAATACATCATCGACAGTTGGTGCGCACAGTAGCCAAACAGTTTGCGGGGGCGGTTCTTCGAGAGTTTTTAGCAAAGTTGAAGCGGCATCAATTCGGAAGCGATCAACGTCTTCAACCACAATCACGTGCCAGGGTGATCTCGTTGGAAGCAGTGAGGCACGTTCGATTAAGTTTCGGGTGGCTTCAACTTTGTAGATGATTCCTTCGGGCACGATGTGTTCTACATCAGGGTGCAAACCAGCTGCAACGTTTCGACAATCAATGCATTCACCGCAGCCACCATTAGCGCAAACTAAACTCGCAGCAAACGCAAGAGCTAAAGTGCTTCGGCCGCTTCCCGGCGGTCCAGTAATTAACCACGCGTGAGTCATGGCGTCGCCACGTTCACCAATAGATAGCTTTGCTGCATCAGTTGCAGCATGCTTCATTTCGGCAACGGCTTGTTCCTGACCAATCAGAGAATCAAAAACATTCATCGCGCTGCAAGTACCCCATCTACGGCTGCGCGTATTGCTGCTGCAACATC
>CANJRK010000035.1 GCA_947476765.1 Actinomycetota bacterium | reverse complement strand
GATGTTCGTCAACTGCAAAGCCTTCAAAAACATTGTCATTGTTTCCGCTTTTCGCTACAACTGCGCGCATTATTGTTCGTCCTCATCTTCATCGTCATCAAGGCGAGCCAGCCAAGTTGCTAACCGCTCCGTTGGAATTTCGAAATCAGGGTAGGTATCAACAAACTCACGCATGCGCTCAGCAAGCCATTCGAAAGTTATTTCTTCTTCGCCTCGACGTTTTTCAAGTTCTTCGATACCGCGATCGGTGAAGTACATGACGAAACCCCCTATGGACAGGTATTAACTGAATGCTTGCGCTACGAGTGCCTGTTGCTCAAGGTCACTTCGATGATGCAAACCTACTGCTGGTGAACTTGAGGCAGGACGTGAGATTCCAGTAATTTGACGATTTATTAATGCTGGCAGATTCATAGCCATGAAACTCCAGGCACCCTGATTAGCTGGCTCTTCTTGCACCCAACGAACACTTGTTAAGTTTTGGTAGCGCGCCAATTCTGGGGGCAAAGTGATTGCTGGCAGTGGGTAGAGCCGTTCTAGGCGAACAATTGCTACATCTTTTCGTCCTAGTTTGTCGCGCTCAGCGGCTAAGTCGTAATAGACCTTTCCGCTACAAAGCAAAACAGTCTTAACCTCATCAGGATTAACCGTTGTGTCGCCAATAATTGCTTTGAATGTGCCTTCCGTAAAGTCAGAAACTTTAGATGTGGCAAACTTCGCGCGCAATAAGGATTTTGGTGTCATAACTACCAACGGTCGAGTCAACTTTGACTTAACTTGCCAGCGCAACAAATGGAAGAAACTTGCGGGTGTGGTTGGCATTGCAACTGTGATGTTATCTTGGGCGCATTGCTGCAAGAATCTTTCAACTCGCGCCGAAGAGTGATCTGGCCCCTGGCCTTCGTAGCCATGTGGCAAAAGCAAAACTACACTGCTCTTTTGTGCCCACTTTTGCTCACCGGTAGTGATGTATTCATCAATTATGGTTTGAGCACCATTTGCAAAGTCTCCAAACTGCGCTTCCCATATGGTCAAAGCCTCAGGTCGTGCGACTGAGTATCCATATTCAAATCCCATTGCGGCAAATTCACTAAGTAGTGAATCATAAACGTCGAGTTTGGCGCCAGCTTCATAGCAAGTCTTTAGTGGCTTATATTGCCAGCCAGTTTTCTTGTCCACAATTACGGCATGGCGATGTCCAAAGGTGCCACGTCGACTATCTTCGCCAACTAATCGAACGACAGTTCCTTCGGTTAGAAGTGAGCCGAGTGCGAGCGCTTCGCCCATTCCCCAATCGATGGCATCTTGTGCCACCATTTCTGCGCGGCGCGCCAAAATTGGAGCCAAGCGCTTGTGGAGTGTGAAACCTTCGGGCATGTTGCTTTGGCTTGCCACAACGCGGTCAACTACTTCGCGACTGATCGCAGTAGGTACTTCCCAACTTGGTGTCTGGGGTGCCAGAGTTTGCTGACCTTGCGAGATTACTTCGGCAGAGGAAGCGTTAAATTGCTCTGCCGTTTCCGTCTTCGTTGCTTGGAAAACGCCTTCAAGTTCATCTTGGTAATGCTTTAGCGCAGCCTCAGCTTCCTCGAGCGTGATGTCACCGCGACCAACTAGGGCTTCGGTATATAACTTACGAACCGAGCGCTTCTGATCAATAATGTCGTACATCAACGGCTGAGTTAATGAAGGATCATCAGCCTCATTGTGACCTCGACGTCGGTAGCAAACTAAATCAATTACGACATCTTTGCGGAATGCCTGCTGGAAATCGTAAGCCAATTGCGCAACGCGGACAACGGCTTCAGGATCATCACCATTGACATGGAAAATCGGTGCTTGAATCATGCGAGCCACATCAGTTGAATACACACTGGTTCTGGCGTAACGCGGGGAAGTGGTAAATCCAACCTGGTTATTTACTACCAAGTGAATTGTGCCACCAACTCGGTATGCCTGAAGTTGACTCATTTGTAGCGATTCTGCAACTACACCCTGGCCCGCAAAAGCTGCATCACCATGAATTAACAATGGCAAAACTGAGAACTTGTCTTTGCCATCTACCTGAGTTTGCGCAATTATGTCTTGCTTTGCTCGCACGATTCCACCAAGGACTGGATTCACTGCTTCTAGGTGTGAAGGATTTGCAGCGAGATAAACATTAACTTCTTCGCCAGCAGCAGCCTTGTAGGTGCCCTTAGTTCCTAAGTGATATTTAACGTCACCTGAACCTTGCACCGATTCTTCGCCATAGTGACCTTCGAACTCACTGAAAATGCGACCGTAACTCTTGCCAGCAATATTCGCAAGAACATTCAGGCGTCCACGGTGCGGCATGCCGATGCAAACTTCATCAAGTTGGCTTTTTGCAGCTTCGATCAGAATTTGATCTACAAATGGAATCGCGCTTTCGCCACCCTCGAGGCTAAATCGTTTTTGCCCGACATATTTTGTATGCAGAAAGCTTTCAAATGCTTCAGCTTCATTTAGTTTACGCAAAATCCGCAGTTGTTCGTCTCGGTCAATTTTGTCTTGCTTGCGCTCAAGTCGATCCTGAATCCATTTACGTTGTTCTGGATCCTGAATATGCATGTATTCGATACCGACGGTTCGGCAGTAGGCGTCGCGCAAAGTTCCCAGAATGTCACGTAGTTTTGCGAACTGCTGACCGCCGAATCCACCGGTAGCAAACTCTCGATCCAAATCCCAAAGTGTCATGCCGTGGTTTGCAATGTCTAAGTCTGGATGGGACCTTTGATGGTATTCCAGTGGGTCAATATCGGCGAGCAAATGTCCACGGACTCGGAAAGCATGAATCATTTCTTGCACTCGAGCAGTCTTGTTTAAATCCGAGTCATGCGAAGTTGCTAAATCTTGGGCCCAACGAATTGGTTCGTATGGAATCTGCAGAGCACGGAAGATGTCGTCATAGAAACCATCCTCACCAATAATCAGTTGGTGGACACGGCGTAAGAAATCACCTGATTGTGCACCTTGAATAACTCGGTGATCATAAGTGCTGGTGAATGTCATGATTTTGCTGACAGCATTTTTGGCCAAGGCATCTTCTGATGCACCTTGCCATTCAGCTGGGTAGTCCATTGCGCCAACACCAACGATTAGACCTTGCCCTGGCATCAATCGAGGTACGGAGTGAACTGTGCCGATGGTTCCAGGATTAGTCAGACTTGCTGTAGTTCCTTGGAAGTCTTCGACTGTTAATTTTCCAGATCGCGCTTTGCGAATCACATCTTCATAGGCGGACCAGAATGCGGCAAAGTCCATCGTGTCTGCACTCTTGATACAAGGAACAAGTAATTGTCGAGACCCATCTTCCTTTGCTAGGTCAATCGCAAGACCCAATCCAACTTGTTGATGGCGAGCAATTGCAGGCTTATCTTCAAGTGTTGTGTAAGAAACATTCATGTCTGGCAGTTCGCGAAGTGCGCGAACGATTGCAAAACCAACTATGTGAGTGAAGCTAACTTTTCCGCCGCGACCGCGCGCTAAGTGATTGTTAATGACAATTCGATTGTCAACCATCAACTTTGCTGGAACTGCGCGCACTGAAGTAGCGGTTGGAATTTCTAAACTTGCTTCCATGTTTGTTACAACACGCGCCGAAGTACCTTTCAATTTTTCAATCACGTCTTCACTTTGCGTCACTGGTACTGAAGCTGCAGCAGGTGCTTGAGGTGCAGCAGTAGTAGGGGCAGCTTTTTCTTGCGGCGCGGGAACTGAAGTAGAAGCCGGAGCTGGTGCACTCACTCTTGGTTGCAACGTAGTTTTATTTGACGAAGCGATGGGTGAGTATTCACTAGGGGAATAGTCTGCGAAAAAATCCCACCAAGCGGGATCAACTGATTGTTTATCTGCTAGATACTGTTGATATAACTCGTCTACGAGCCAATCGTTGGCTCCAAATGGACTGTTAGCTGGTCCGGACACGGCTTGGGCGCCTTCCTCGTAGATTTATGTTCCAAGCGTATCGCCCGTGGATCCAGGCGCCCAACGTGCATAAGGGCAAATAGTGAGGCAGGCTTACTAATGTGACCAATTCCATTACCGCAGACTTAGCGGACCAAGTCATAGTTATCACTGGTGGCTCGCGTGGAATTGGTTTTGCCGCAGCCCAAACACTTGGCAAACTTGGTGCCACCATTGTGATCGTTAGCCGTGATCTTGAAAATTCATCTAGTGCGATAAAGCATTTGGTATCACAGGGAATCGATGCGGACTCAATTTGTCTGGATGTGTCCGATGGCGAGGCAGTGCGAACTGGAATATCTGGACACCCGATTGCCAGTCGAGCTGATGTGCTGATCAATTCCGCGGGAGTAATGAGCGAGAAAATGGCTAAGACCTTGCGGACCTCTGAGCAAGAGTGGCACCGCGTGATGTCAATAAATTTGGATGGAACTTTCAACATGATTTCAGCCATTGGCCCACAAATGGCAGCTCGAAAATCTGGTCGCATCATAAATGTCTCGGCTTGTCTGGGCAGATTTACTGGCCCCGGGCTAGCAGGTGGGCTTGCGCCTTATCGAATTTCCAAAGCTGCCGTAAATGCGCTAACTAAGAATTTAGCCGCAGAATTAGGTAACGGAACCCGTGGCGTATTAGTTGATGCAATGTGTCCAAATCACACCCGAACTGACATGGGCGGCCCTGATGCCCCACGTAGTGCAGACGAGGCAGCCGACACCATAATTTGGCTTGCAACGCGCAAACACGATACCCAAACTCTTACTGGCTTACTTTGGGAAGATCGGCAAATTGTTCCGTGGTAAAACTATTGCCCAAATAAGTGGAAGTTTGCTGATTTCTTAACTTGATGCACTTCAAAGTACGCGCGCTCTTTAGCTTTCCAAATTAACATTTCATCTCGCACTATTTCGCCATCACGCTGCACCACGCGATCTAGCAGAAGTTCTTCGTCCGCTTCAATCCAGACTGATTGCGAAACATATGGCCTTAGCGAGGTGTGACCTGAACCAACACCTTCAATAATTAGTACCCGAGTTATTGGAATCTCTGTCCAGTTTGAGTAGTTATCATTTGTCCAGTTATAACTAAGGTGCTTGGCTGGCAAACCATTTCGAATTGGCGTGATGATCCAGGAATGAATTCGCTGGTACAAAATATCATCCAGAGCCTTACTCCAGCCTTCGTAAAGTTCATCAAGATGAACTACTCGTGCATCACCTAAATAGTCGGCCAGCTCTTTTGCCAGCGTAGTTTTGCCAGAACCCGCTGGTCCATCGATAGTTACGATTCGAGTGTTACCACAAGTAGCCTCACTATTTTCTATTGCTAATTTCAAGGCGGCTAAGTCAGAACTCAGTGTTTGAGTCATGTGGTAGTTAGTTCTTGAGTAAGTTTGCGCCAATTTACCCAACCTCGAATTGCAATTGCTGTGAACAGCACATAAAGCAAAGAAGTGAACTTCAAGTCCTGGCTCCAGTAGAGAGCAACGTAAAGCGCATCTACAACGAACCACAACACCCAATTTTCTCGATACTCAAACACCATCAGAACTTGGGCAATCACGCTGAAAACCAAGCCAAACGCATCTGGTAACGCAGCTGCGGCGCCCAGTGAAACCAGCCACGGAGTTATTGCCAGCCAGACAACTAGGCCACCACCAAGAATTATTAATCGATTGAGCCATGAAAGATTTTTTGAAGTAGCACCTTTTGGACCCCAGCCGAACCATCCCCAGATAGCTGCGACGATGAATACAACTTGCACTGCTGCACTTGCGTAAAGGTAGTAACTAAGGAAAAGCCAACCGTAAAGGGCGCTACTTAAACCCCACCACGGCCACATAATTTGCTTGCCAGTAGTACCTAACCAGACACCAATTAGTGAAGCGATCACTGCCGCAAATTCAAGAATCGTTACCTGATATCCCAAAATGGTGAACACTACCGTCGTTGCAAATTCACTTATTGCCGAAAACATAACTAACTTCCTCCCAAAGTCCGCATTACCGGACTGGTTAAACGGTCGGTGTGGTGATCTAAGATCGGACACCCTCTCAGCCCGCCTGGTTGCGGACTCCCGTGTCTTGCAGTACTTACTGTATGTCATATCGAGCGCAGGTGGGCACTGATAAAGTCACACAGGGCTAAAGTTTAGCCCGCGTAGCTCAGTGGATAGAGCGTCTGCCTCCGGAGCAGAAGGTCGAAGGTTCGATTCCTTTCGCGGGCACGTGAGCAACTCCCAGCCGACCCGAGGCAGATTCTTGCTGCGTAGATTATTGGTGTTTGGCGGAGTCGGCTTAATCGTCTTATTTGGGTTGCGATTGTTTTCAAATAGCCTGGAACCTGAAGCAACGGGATCGGCACCGCCGAATCCAATTCCTGTTGTTGCCCCGGCATATGATTGCGCTGCCAATAGCCCAACTCCTCAACTATTTATTGATGACTGGACCAAGGAGTATGCGGCAGAAACCTACAACGTAACGATCATCGATCTGGTTGAAAATTGCACATATTCATTTGGCGATGCGTCTGCCACCTTTCCAACTGCATCAACGGGAAAAGTTATTGTGGCAACCGGTGTCTTGGAAAGAGTTGCTGCCGGCACACTTGACTACGCCGAAGTCGCCGCCGACATGAAGTTAATGATTACCCAATCTGATAACAGTGCAGCTGACCGACTATTTAAAATCATTGGGCGAAATGATGCCGTGAATTCGATCGCCACAAGATTTGGATTAACTCAAACTACGACTGGCGGGGCTTGGGGCACCATCATGACTTCGTCTGCAGACCAAGCGTTGTTGTTGAATCAAGTAGTTGGCCTACAGAAAAGTCCGCTCCCGGAAGCACAACGCGTAGTGTTGCGTGAGTTAATGACTTCAATCAATCCTGAACAAGCTTGGGGAGCAGGACATGGCACGCCGGCAGGCTGGTTAGCAGCTGTGAAGAATGGTTGGTACTTATCAGTAGATGGAGATCGCCCTCCTGTTGGAAAGTGGCGCGTTAATACCTTGGGTTTTGTCTGGGATAGCAAGTCACAGCCGAGGTGGATATTCACTGGGTATTCCAATACTTGGGAAACTCAAGAGCGCGGAATTTCGGCATGGAATGCCGTTTCGGAACAATTAGCCACGACTATAGGCACGCGCTAGGAAGCGTAAGGTTCCATCTTTGGACACTTTGTCCCAGGTGCAACCAGTGGCTCAAAGTGCCACCACTCATTTTTATACCTGCGACACAATCCATATTTGTATCCATTTTTCTCAAGCCAAGCCGCGGCTTTCTTTCCGTTCGCTCCGCCCACTTTGTAGTTAACATCAATTGCAATGCCCCATGGATGATTTGATTTTTTCGGAGGCAACACCCATCGGCTCGCCTTCTTCGCGGAACCATAACGCTTGATTGCCCGGTTATAAAGATAATTCTGTCGCTCTAAGGTTCGATAGCCGCTTGTGATTTGCATGGAGTAGCCCTTTTTCTTGGCAGCAGCTTTGGCAGCTAAGTAACGATCCTCAAATTGTGGAACTAAAGCAGTTGGCCGTTTCTTACCCCGAACAATTGGTTTAATTCCCAGTGAATATTCCTTGGCGGTACAAGTACCTGTGGTAATCACTCGAATTTTGCCACTACTTTTCGTTGCGCAGGTGTCAAGTATCGCGGCATCAGCAGCCTGGGCTGGTAGCACTTGCGAGAATAGGGAAAGACAAAGTCCGCCAGCAATTGTTATTGCGCGATTCTTGTCCATAAGGATTGAGCCTACTTCGGGCGAACCCGAAACTTTGCCAACGCTAGGCTTGCAACGTGATCAATACCCAAAATTTGGCAGAGTTTATCCTTGCTTCCGTAGCAATAATTTTGGTTCCTGGTCCTAGCGTGATGTTCGTAATTGCCCGAGCAGTTGCTTGGGGTCGCCTCACTGCCTGGCTAACTGCATTAGGTAACGCATTAGGAATGCTGCTGCTTTCGGTGTTTATAGCCGTTGGGTTAGGGCCACTTTTGCAGCGATCTGAATTGCTATTGATTGTGGTGCAAGT
>CANJRK010000034.1 GCA_947476765.1 Actinomycetota bacterium | reverse complement strand
TTCGGGATCTAAATACTTTCCACCAGCAACTATTGGTTTTAGGTTTTCATCCAATTCATAAACTAACGGGATTCCAGTAGGAATATTTAGTTCCGCAATTCCAGAATCGCCAATTCCGTCCAGATGCTTCACGAGTGCGCGCAGCGAATTACCGTGAGCTGCAACCATTACCGTCTTTCCGGCTTTTAGATCAGGCACAATGTTGGAATTCCAGTAGGGAAGCATGCGAACAACCACATCGGCTAAGCACTCAGTTGCCGGCAGATCTTTACCTAAGTCTGCATAACGTGGATCATTAGTCTGCGCGTATTCATTGTTTGGGTCGATTGCTGGTGGTGGGGTATCGAAAGAGCGACGCCACAACATGAATTGATCTTCGCCATATTCAGCTAGAGTCTGGGCCTTATCTTTACCTTGCAAGGCGCCATAGTGACGTTCATTTAATCGCCAGGAGCGTTCAACTGGAATCCAATGTCGATCGGCAGCGTCAAGGGCAATGTTTGCGGTCTTGATAGCGCGACGAAGCAGTGATGTGTGTAATACATCTGGCAAGACATTATGTTCCTTGAGTAACTCGCCAGCCCGCGCGGCTTCATTAAGTCCCTTGGCAGTTAAGTCGACATCCACCCAACCGGTAAATAAATTCTTCTCGTTCCAAACGCTCTCGCCATGGCGTACCAAGATCAAAGTATGGGTTGACACTTTTCAATTATCTCGGAAACCCCACAAATCGACCTAATAGGGGCAAAAAACCAAGGTAAGTTCTCGAATTTTTGTTTGCCGAAACTTCTTAGACATCTCACCGATTAGGTGCCCAGTGTTTTCGAATTGTTAACCCTACTAATCGATTATGGGTTCATCCCAACAATGGGTTTGAACTTTGAGAGGACGCCTCCGTGATGGATCGTCGATTAAAAACCTCTACAGCTGGAGTACTGTTTCTTGCTCTAGCATGCGGCACCCTTGGTGTTAGCCCAGTTAGCGCAACTGACTCTAAGCCGGTTTATGTCGGTGGAACTGTGGGCGACAAAGCAGTCGTAAACCAGATTCTGGCAAGTGGCGACGTAGTTGATTCCTCGTCCCCTTGGCAAGGTGTCCCAGACGGCATGGGTGGCGTCAAAAATAGCGATGGAACAGTATCCGTATTCGTGAACCATGAACTTTCCGCCTCCGATGCCTTCACCGCAAAGACCGAGCGCCCATACGGTGGCTGGGGTTCGACAATTTCCAAGGTCACGGTAAATGCTGATGGCTCCGAAGTAACAAAAATTGAAAATGCCATTGATTCTGTTTCTTGGTACGACTACGAATCAGGTACTTATGGTGACACCCCAGGAGCTCCAGAAGACGCTCCAGTACTGGCTGCAACTGAGCCACCTACTCACACCGTTGCATTAAACCGCTTCTGCTCCGCAACCCTGATTGCAAGGGGCGGCCTGTCTACAACAGCTGCTGACTATGTGTCAAAAGTTATTACAGTAAAGAAGAAGCGAAACATTCGCTACATAATTGAAATTAATGGCAAGACTCGAGTAATTATCGGCAAGCGAGTAAAGAAAGTTAAGCAAACCGTTTACCAAAACTCAAAAGGTAAGTGGACCACAACCAAAGTTAAGCGCAACATGGTCTTTGGTACCAAGGATCCAATCTTCATCACAGGTGAAGAAGGCGGCGATGAATCTCGTATCTTCGCACTTGAAACCAACACCGGTGAGTTAAAGCAGCTTCCTGCACTTGGTCTAGGAGCCACTGAAAATGTCAGCATTGCAAGCGGAACTGGAAAAACCACCGTGGCAATGATGGGCGAAGATGGCGCATCGACGGATAGCCAACTCTTTATGTACCGTGGAACTAAGACTCGTACCGGAGACTGGGCAACACGTGCTGGCCTAACCAACGGAAAGCGCTATGTGGCAAGTGTTTCTGATTTCCAGAATGCTCTTGGCGTAATTTCTGCGAACTCGGTTGCAAATGACATCGACGCTCGAAACGCGATGACACCAACAGCTATTACTTCTGTAGTTCGTGGAAACCGTGCAATCCAGTCGGCGTCAATCGCGATTGTCGATGGCGTGGCAACAGTAACTGCAGCCAATAGTTTCGTGACTGGTGAAATTGTGAGCATTAGTGGCCTAACCGATGCCCAAAAAGTGGGTATAGATGATGTTGCTGAGGTGCAGATTACTAAGGCCACAAGCTCGTATTACACATTCCAGACAGATGCTGAAAATGAAGGAACGGTTGCGATTCCGATACCAAACACAGTTATCTATGCCACTCCAGCTGCGAATCGCGTATTAATCACATCGGCTGCAAATAATCTAGCTGAAGGTGACACCGTTGCAATTACAGGCGTAACCGGAATCACTTCCGGCAAGTATGAAGTGACTGGAACACCCTCCACCTCCAAATTCACCATAGACACTACCGAGACTGAACCGTTTACTTTCTCAGGCGGAACTGCAACTCGTGTATTGAATGTTGAATTCAAGGCAGTTGCAACTAACATTGCTGGCGACGCACAACAGGTCGCGGCAAGACTACGTGGTACTGAATTCGCACGTATCGAGGATGCGACATTTAATCCGGCAAATCCAAATGAGTTCTACTTTGTAACAACTCAGAGTGATTCAGTCACGGCTGGAACGCCATACAGCGGTACCACTACAGGTGGAGGCTTGTGGAAATTGACCTACGTTAATGTCACAAATCCAACCCTTGGTGCAACCCTTGAGCTAATCCTCAACGGAACGGAAATACCAACTGCAACTCCTGGCGATCTATCCCCGGCCCGGATTTTAAAGTTAGATAACCTAACTTTCTCGGCTAACGGCGAGGTCGTCTTCTTGCAGGAAGATCCAGGCACGAACGACCACGTATCACGCGTATTAGCACTTCGGTTGTCAGACAATAAGTTGATCACTGTAGCTAAATTCAATGCGGACATGTTCGGTGGCTTGGGTGCACTAACCGATGCTGCAAACACTGACCAATTCATGACTACCGATGAAGAATCATCAGGTATTTTTGATGCTTCCAATCTGTTCGGTGGATCGGGTTCAACGTTTATGTTTAATGCACAGGTTCACCCGGTTTCCGCAGCTGCTGGCGTTTCGTTCGCAACTGATGGGTCAAATGATGGATTAATTGCGCGAGCAACTGCAATCCTTCGCCCAGACCTACTAGAGAATCCACATGACATCTCAATAGCTAGGGGTCTTGTGGAAGACATATCATCAAAGCGCTACTTAACATTGACACTAGATGGCGTAACCGCCAATGCTGACAATGATGGGTTTGTCTCATTTGATGGAACCACAGCTGGAACTGAGACGCTTCTAAGCGATAACGACGCGATTACACTGCGAGGCATCGATGCTAAGTATGTCGGAACCTACTCAGTCTCAATCGTGGATCTTGCTACCAAGAAGATCAGAGTGGGCGTAAAGCTAGACGCTGCCTACCCAACAGGTGCACTAACTGACGGTGTCGGTCGAGTAATGGTAAGTGACGACGCCGCCTCGCGAACATTCAAGACGAATGTTATCGAGGGTGGCGGGCTGTACACGCTGAAGATTGCTGATCTAGAGGCACTTTTCACGCCGGTCGCGCCATAACCACTACAAACAAATGAATGAGCCGGTGGCTTCCTGAAAAGGAGCTGCCGGCTCATTCATTTCTCGTTAAACGACAATTAACCTCCTGTTTTACTAATTGACTCCTGCAGTAAAGATCAATTCGAGAGTCTTTCCACATGACTATTACGTCTGATCCTGTGGCCACTCCACAAGTAATTCCGATCCAGCGCACCAGAGGCGACCGGATTTTTCGTGGAGTACTTATTGCTGGTGGCTTAGTAGCATTCCTTGTACTGGCTGGAATTTTCGGTTACTTGGCAAAGAGTGCCACCCCAGTACTTCAGGCTTTCGGGTACCACTTCTTTACCGATAGTTCTTGGTATTCAGGCGATGGGTTGCTGCCATCTGAAGGATCGGTAGACCCACCTACATTTGGAATGTTGCCAATGATTTGGGGCTCGGTTCTAATTGCATCCATTTCCGTTGGCATTGCATTACCACTTGGCGTTGGCATTGCATTGGCAATCGTCTATTTACTTCCTAAGCGCTCAGTTTTTGGATTCACTCTTTTTATAGATCTGGTTGCAGCCATTCCATCGATCGTCTTTGGCTTATGGGGATTTTTCGTGCTGATGCCACATGGTGTCTTATGGGCGCGTTGGCTGAATGAAAACTTAGCTGCGATACCAATTTTCCGAGTTGAGTTTCCTGCCTACGACCAAAGCCCATTTATGGCGGGTCTTGTTTTAGCCATCATGATCACGCCGATTGTCGCAGTTGTGAGTCGTCAGATATTTTCTCAGGTGCCACCAGACCTAATTAATGCGGCGCAAGCTTTGGGTGGATCGCGTTGGACTGTCATACGCGACGTTGTTATTCCATTTAGTAAAAGTGGAATTATTGGTGGAGCAATGCTGGGACTTGGCCGCGCACTTGGCGAAACCATTGCAGTTTTCTTCGTGCTCCAAATGTTCTTTGATGAAGTTAATTGGTATCGGATTTTGGAAAGTTCCGGCGGCTCGGTTGCCTCACTAATCATCAGTAAGTTTGGTGAAGCAAGCCCTCTTGAAATTAGCGCGCTGTTCGCGGCTGGCTTGGCACTTTTTGTGGTAACCCTGTTAGCGAATGCAGGCGCCGTGGCGCTAGTCAACTCGAGTAAGGGTAAAAAATAATGACTACCTTGATTGACTCAAGTAATCGACCATGGAAAGTTCGTGACAAAAGTTACCAAGCTCAGCAATTGCTAGTGCACGCTGGAACTCCGCTAGCCGCAGTAGCAGTAGTTGCGCTCACGGGCATTAAAGGTATGTCTGGACTATTTTTTACCTGGCTATTTTTGCACTTGATTACCGGCGCGCTACTTGCGCGATTCGGCAAGCGACGATATTCAATTGCGAATTCATCTTTACAGGTACTAATGGTTGCCTGCATCACCGTTTTTGTTACGGCAGCCTTATCTGTTTTAATTCCGGTATTCGTAAAAGGTATCTCGGCATTTTCATCTAATTTGCTGTTTCAAGATGCAGCATTAGTTGAGCCTGGTGCCGAACTAACTACCGGCGGGATTTTACATGCGTTAATTGGAAGCATAATTATCGTGTCCATAGCTTCCGTTATTTCAATTCCAGTTGGCATCTTGGCGGCGTTGTACGTAACGGAAGTTCGTGGCAAGTTAACGCCATACGTTCGTTTCTTTGTGCAGGCAATGTCTGGCGTGCCATCAATTGTTGCTGGTTTATTTGTATATGCCGCCTTCATTGTCACGGGAATTTTGCCTTACTCTGGATTGTCAGGGGCGATAGCACTATCGATCTTGATGCTGCCAACTGTTGCTCGCACTGCGGAAGAAGTCTTACTTTTGGTACCAGATGACTTAAGGACAGCAGCACTGGCTTTGGGCTCAACACAACGTCGGGTAGTTCGAATGATTGTGCTTCCATCGGCTGGAGCTGGCTTGGTAACTGCAGCCATACTCGGTGTCGCCCGGGTGGCAGGTGAGACAGCGCCATTGTTGTTAACAGCTTTTGGATCGGTATCTATCAATCTAAATCCAGCAGCCGAACCAATGTCAGCCCTACCGCTGTTTATCTTCACCCAGATGCTCCTGGGCGAAGATAATGATGTAGCCCGTGCTTGGTTTGCCTGCATGGTGCTGCTTACTTTTGTGACGGTGCTTTTTGGTGTTGCTCGTTTAGGTTTATCCCGCAGGAAAATGGGTTAGTTTTCTTAACCAAATGTTCATCCGAAAACTAGGTAAACGTTAATCTCTGGATGCCTGCTATTTTCCTGACCAAATTACTTTCAGAGTGTGACTAGCGAATAGTCACATTATGAAAGGAGTCAGCATGGCAAAGCGCCTGCTAACAACATTAATTTCCCTGGGGTTTTTAGCCTCAGCTTCCTTTGCGTCACCAGCTTATGCAGAAACTACACTTAATGCAGCTGGATCTTCCTACGCAAACAAGTATGTGCTTGCATGCCAAGTTGCTGACGGCAACACAAAAGTGAACTACAGTCCTGGTGGTTCTGGCGCAGGACGTACTGCCTTCGGAGCCGGCACCGTGAATTTCGCCATGTCCGACTCTGCAACAAGTTCTGCTCCAACTTTCAGTGGTGCACGCAGTGGCAAGGCAGCCAACACACGTTTCATTCCAGTTGTGGGTGGACCAATTGCTATTATGTACAAGCTTCCAAACATTAAGTCCGGGGATCTACGTTTAGACGCCACGGTAATTGCCAAGATTCTTTCCGGCAAGATCACTAAGTGGAACGATCCAGCAATCAAAGCACTTCAGACTTCAGCTGTGAAATCAAAGTTGCCTTCAACAAAAATTAGAGTCGTTTACCGTGGTTCCAAGTCCGGCACTTCCGGTAACTTAACAAATTATTTGCGCCAAAATGTCCCAACAATTTGGACCAAGGCCTCTAACGAAACCATTGCATCAGGTAACCCAGCGGGCAAAATGCCAGCAGGATCAATCAGCGCGCCTAATTCACAGGCCTTAGTAGCTTCTGTCAAGAAGACCACTGGTTCATTTGGTTACGCAGACCTTTCTGATGCAGTCTCGTCAAACGTTGCTTTTGCCAAAATTAAGAATGCAAATGGCGAGTACCTAGCACCAACGTCTGCATCGGCTGGAAAATTCCTAGCAGCATTTGGCGGTAGCTCGGGTTACAACTCGACAACGGGCGCAGTGACACTTAACTACAAGAAGAAGGTAGTTGGTGGCTATAACCTATCGTTGATCACCTACGCAATGGTTGACACAAACGCTCTAAGCACATTCCAAAAGTCGACTGCTGTTGAGGCCTTTGTAAAGTACATGATCGATGACTGCAGTTCAAGAGCAGCTGGTTTGGGATACTCTCCACTAACTGACACTCTTCAAGCTAAGGCACTTACGGCTGCGGCAACAATCAGCCAGTAATTTAAGAGAAATTAAAGGCGATCTAGCCGGGAAATCCCGCTAGATCGCCTTTAATTTGCCCCAATTTCCTAGTTACGCCTGTGCGATATCTCTGGATTAGTTCACCTGCTGTTAATTTAGCCACCCACTCAATGTTCACCGCGAGATGTTACTTTTCATCCAAAGCAAGCAATCAGAAAGCGAACTGGCTCTCATGGAAACTGGGATTATGACCGAGACATTAGTAAGAGACAGCCTTGAAAATGGGTTGGTGCACCTTGAAGCTAAAGACATCAACGTCTGGTTTAGTAGCAAACATGTAATTGAAAATATTTCATTGCAATTTCCGGAAAATTCAGTAACCGCGCTAATTGGACCCAGTGGCTGTGGCAAGTCAACTTTCATCCGCACCTTAAACCGAATGCACGAACTCATTCCTGGTGCTCAGCTTTCCGGTGAAGTGCTATTTAATGGCAATAATATTTATGGCCCAGCCGTTGATCCCATCAGCGTGAGATTAGGAATTGGAATGGTTTTTCAGAAGCCAAACCCATTCCCGACAATGACGATTCGTGAGAATGTACTTTCTGGTCTAAAACTTTCTGGCCGACGTGCACGCGACGAAGATTCAATTGTTGAAAGTTGCTTAACTCGATCCAGTCTTTGGACTGAAGTCAGAGATCGCCTGGACTCAAGTGCTGGCGCATTATCTGGCGGTCAACAGCAGCGCTTATGTATTGCTCGCTCACTGGCACTTAACCCAGAAGTGTTGTTAATGGATGAGCCGTGTTCTGCACTTGATCCAAGTTCGACCAGACGAATTGAAGCCACGATACGCGAACTTTCAGAATCTATGACAATCGTTATTGTTACTCATAACATGCAGCAAGCACAGCGCGTCTCGGATCAGACTGCTTTCTTCCTTGCCGAAGAAAACCAACCCGGTTTTGTAGTTGAGTTCGGTCCAACCGATAGTTTGTTCAGCGCTCCTAATGATCCACGCACTGAAGATTACGTAAACGGCCGTTTCGGGTAATTAAAAAACTAGTCAGTAAACAGGTGAGCGAATGCTCGCAAGTTGGATAAATCCATTCCGTTACTTGTTCGCCATGCCCATTCCCGCTGAATGGCGGATTTAAACCCAAGCTCGAGCAATACATTGAACGAGTTATCACTGGTTTGCAGCATGACTCCAAGTAGTTGGTCTATCTGTTTGGCATCTACTGTGACAATTGGCAAAGTCCCGGATAGGTA
>CANJRK010000033.1 GCA_947476765.1 Actinomycetota bacterium | reverse complement strand
GGTGCAACTGTTCGCTCTTCGAGCTCGGGATCGAGGATTACTACAACTTCGTAGTGACGCATACTGATACCCACCTCCTGTGGACTAATCGGCCACGGTCTTTCCGTGGCAGGAGGGATCAAGAACCTTTAGTCTAGGGCATTTTTGGGATACGAAAAAACCTTATACACAGCGCCCAAATAGGCGACCCGTTCGCCCAATGACCAGCCAAGTACCCTTAAATCATGGGAAAACTAGCGATCGGTTCACATGTTGGCGGCGACGACCCGATTGCCCAGGCTAACGAACTGGGTTTAGACCATGTTCAGATTTTTTTGGCTGATCCACAGGGGTGGAAAGGTTCCACGATCCCTCATGTAGATGGTGCTGAAGGGCTGCGAGCCAGTGCCGAGGCTGCAAACATCGGCATCTATGTTCATGCTCGCTACATCATTAATGTAGCTACAACTAATAACAAGGTGCGCATACCGAGTCGCAAGCTACTGCAAACTGATGTGGATGCAGCTGCTTCAGTAGGAGCTAAAGCGGTAATTGTGCATGGTGGCCATGTCACTGATGGCGATGATCCGCAAGCTGGAGTTGATAACTGGGTTAAAGCTTTGGCGCAACTTGATATGAAGGTTCCAGTTCTGATCGAAAACACCGCTGGTGGTAAGAATTCAATGGCAAGAAGATTGGAATCCATTAAGGCACTCTGGGGTGCGGTGGGTGACACTGGTGTTGGATTTTGTTTAGATACTTGTCACGCACATGCCGGTGGCATTGATATGGGGCAAGTTGCTGAAACAATTTTGGGTATCACGGGTCGTATCGATTTAATTCATTGCAATGACAGCCAGGGTGCATTTGATTCCGGCGCAGATCGTCATGCAAATTTGGGTGAGGGCTCGGTGGGTATGGACAACATCATCAACTGCTTAAAAACTGCAAAAGCTCCGATTGTGCTAGAAACTCCATTCGATGGCGTCGCTACTGATTTAGCGCTTTTACGTAACGCTCTTTAAAACTCAATCCACTCAGTTTCCTAGCAGCATCGGTAGATTTAGAACGTGCAGGTTCGCCAAATAAGTTCCGAGAAGCACCTGGCATACATCGCAGGGCGTCCGAGTGTGTCATTTTTACAGACACCTGCTTGGGGAAAAACTAAAGCCGGCTGGACTTCCCAATCTTTGGGTTGGTTCGATGGTGATCAGCTAGTTGGTGCTGGACTAATTTTGTTACGTAAAGTTCCTCGTATTGAAAAATACTTAGCGTATTTACCTGAAGGTCCTGATTTAGCTTGGCAGTCATCTACTGAAGTTGAGCGTGCGTTGCAGGCCTTGGTGCAGTTTGCAACTGAGCGTGGAGTATTTCAAATCAAGATGGGTCCACACACTTGGGTTAAGCGTTGGCATGCCGACACTTTAAAAGAAGTAATCGCAAATGAATCAGCCAAGCTAATCGGCGAAGTTGATCCAGATGAGATAAATACTGCTGGCACAAAGTTAATTGATCAACTGCGATCCCTGGGTTGGAAACAACGAAAAGCTGAAGCATCTGGTTTTGGTGATTATCAACCGCGTTATGTTTTTCAAATTTCACTTGCCGATAAAACTGAAGAGCAAATTTTTGAAAGTTTCAATCAGCAATGGCGGCGTAACATTCGTAAGGCTGACAAAGAACAAGTGGCGATTCGGCAGGGCACTATTTCAGACCTGGATATTTTTCACACTTGCTATGTTGAAACAGCAGTGCGAGATCATTTCACACCGAGGTCACTTAACTACTTTCAAACTATGTGGTCGGCAATGCGCGAAGAAGCACTCGAACGAATTGCACTGTTTATTGCAACTCATCCAGATCACGACGGCGCAATAGCTGCAACCACGATGACGCGGGTTGGTAACCATGCGTGGTATTCATATGGAGCTTCAACGACTGCGGCTCGGGAGTTACGCCCCAGCAACGCCGTGCAGTGGGAAATGATTAAGACCGCATTACGTGAAGGCGCCGATATTTATGACATGCGAGGGATTTCTGACACCTTAAATCCTACAAATCCGTTATTTGGGTTAATTCAATTCAAACTCGGAACTGGCGGATACGCGCAAGAATATGTGGGTGAATGGGATTATGTGCTTTCACCATTTTGGGCAAGGGCCTTCGATTTTTATATGGCGAGGCGCAGATAACTTATGACATTTTCACTAAACATTGACTCCAAGAAGTTCCGTGGCCATCTAGTTTCGGTAATGAATGACCATGCAACAGCTGGTGCAGAACTTGTTCCAGTCATTAAGGGAAATGGGTATGGCTTCGGACGCGCTGTCCTGGCGCGGGAATCTTCCGGCCTCGGTTGTCATCGAATTGCGATCGGCACGGTTTGGGAGTTAGGACAGTCACTTGCAGATTTTGCAGGTGAAATTTTAGTTCTGGAGCCCTTTAATTCCGTTGATGAGGCTGCTGTTAATCAATGGCGTCAACATTTAGAACATAATGCTGATCGAATCCTTGTCACTATCAGCAACCCAGATTTAGCTTCAGCTCGTTCTGCCGGTGCAAAGAATATCTATTTAGAGGGCAGGACGTCACTTTCACGTTTTGGAATGCTGCACTTTGACATGCAATCGCTCGTTAACTTTAGTGACTTAAGAGTTTTAGGTCTCTCGCTTCACCTTCCTATCGCACAATCAACTTCTAAAGTAAATGCGACCACAGAAATTTCATCTGCTTTCGACGGGGCGACGCTTTCGCAAAGCATGTCTGAGATCTGGAATTGGATTGTTTTGTATGAAGAGATGTCCACTAAATTTTCACTACCAAAGTGCATCAGCCTTTCTCATATATCAGAGAAACAGATATACGCACTCAAAAAAATGATGCAAAACTACAATTTTGATTTGAAAATCGAAGTGCGCCTTGGAACAAATTTGTGGCTAGGTGAGCCAAGTGCATTTCAGGTACGTGGAACAATCCTGGAAATTCACGAAATGACACATCGCCAGAACGTTGGATACCAACAAGCTGACAGCGGAAACAACAAGCGATTAGTTGTTGTTAGTGGTGGTACCGCACACGGCGTTGCTTTGGCTGCACCGAGTAACACGAGTTCATTGCGCAAAAAAGGAATTGCAATCGCAGAAGGATTTTCGCAAGCGGTTGGAAAAGTCCGATCACCATTTAGTTATGCCGGTAAAAACTTAGATTTTGTTGAGCCACCACACATGCAGGTGTCTATGCTCTGGAGTGATGACTTGTCGCTTAAGGTTGGCGATCAACTTGAGTGCAACGTGCGAAACACCACTACAAGTTTTGACATAGTTACCGGTCTGGACTGATAGTTTCTCTCCCGAGAACTACTGCAGTGAAACTGTAACAATGGTGCCTTCTACAACCATCGTGTCCTTAGTCGGAATCTGACTAACTACTAGTAAAAGTGTTGTATCTGATGGCAGCGGTGAACCATCGTTCATCACAAAGGTGTATTTGAGTTTCAATGTATCTAAAACTGCGGTTACATCATCTTTAGTAAGTCCAGTTAGATCCGGCACTGAGATTTTCGCGACCGTAGTTGGGGATGCCGATGGTGTTGTCACAACGGGGCTTGGCAAAGGGGCTGGACTATCAGTTGGGTGTGCTCCATTTGGTTGTCCCGCTGGTAAACCTGCAAACTTTTTAACTGGAACGTCCTTCAGGGCACCCTTCATGTAAGCAGTAAAAATTCGCGCTGGGTATGAGCCACCAGTTACCGAAGTCATGCCACCAGTTCCGGAAAGTGTCATTGGTTTACCGTCTGGACCATCCTTAACAAACATAACTGCAGTAGCTAATTCTGGGGTGTAGCCCGCAAATAACGCAGATTTGTTCTCATTGGTTGTGCCAGTTTTGCCAGCAACCGGACGTCCGAGTGCCTTGGCTGCTTTTCCAGTACCTACTTGCACAACTTTTTCTAAGGCATAGGTAACTGTGTCAGCTATGTCCGTGCTGAAAGCCTGAACTGGTTTTGGATTAAGTTTGTAGATAATTTCACCATTACCAGTTGTAATGGAGCGAATGTAAGACGGTGAAACTTGTAAGCCGCGCGATGCGAAGGTTGCATAGGCAGCTGCGATATCAACTACGTGTGGACTGGTGGTGCCAAGTGTGAATGCCAGATTTGGTTCCATGCCCACTGCATCAGCTGGAATTCCTGCGCGTTTTGCTGCATTGAATACCGTTTCCAGCCCCACTTTGTCGGCAAGCTCTACATACGCTGAATTTACCGAATTCTCAGTTGCTTTTAATAGCGTGATGCGCTTTCCAAATGACTTGTCACCGTAGTTCACAACTTCATAAGTACCCACTTTTGTTTTGTTCTTTCCACTGAAAGTGGTTGCGAGCGTGATGTCATTCTCAAGCGCAGCTGCAAGGGTAAAAGGTTTAAATGTTGACCCAGCTTGGCCAATCATTTGTGTTGCGTTATTGAATTGATTTTTTAAATAGTCAGATCCGCCATACATGGCAACAACTTCACCCGTTTCGGGGCGAACCGATGCCACACCAATGCGCAAACCCTCGATATTTTCGGTTGGACCTTGCTCAGCAACTGCAGTAATCATTGCATCTTCCGCAACTTTATTAAAAGTAGTCGTTACTCGTAAGCCAGATAAGTTGATTTGATCTTCAGTAATTCCATTTGCGTACATGGTTTGTCGAACTTGCTCAATTAGATATCCCTGCGGTCCACCAAAAACATCTATTGCTTCATACGGCTTGATTTTTGGAAAAGTAATTGAGTCGCGTTCGGCTTTTGAAATCCAGCCTTTCTCAACCATCCCGTCAAGAACATAGTTCCAGCGCGCAGTTAGTCCATCCAAATTATCTTCTGGAGCTAGTCCATTTGGGGCTTGCACGATAGCGGCCAAAACTGCAGATTCGGAAATATCTAATTGACTCACGCTCTTGCCAAAATATTGATTGGCTCCGCTCTCAATTCCGTATGCTCCACGCCCAAAATAAATCGTGTTTAAGTAATCTTGCAAAATTTGATCTTTGCTAATTATGGTTTCAAGCTTTATGGACAGAACTAGTTCTTTCAATTTTCGAGTTACCGTACGCTCGCGCGTTAAATAGGCATTCTTTGCATATTGCTGCGTAATGGTTGATCCGCCACCAGCTCCAGTTGCACCAACAACATTGGTAAAGACTGCCCGGGAAATGCCACGTATTGAAAATCCGCCATGACTATAAAATTCTCGATCTTCGGCAGCCAGTATGGCCTGTTGTGCTTGAAGTGGAATTTGATCAAACTCAACTGAGACTCGGTTGGCTTCACCAAGTCTGCCAAGTTCAGTAACGCCGTCGTCGTAATACAAGATTGTGGTTTGGGCCGTAGAAATCTGACTTGGCGATGGTACTGCGATGACTTTTACCGCAACGGCCAATGCAATTACTGCAGCACCAAATCCGAGAAAGGCAAGTAGGAAGATTTGTCGCAATGACGGAATAAAACGCATAAGTCCACGTTTGTCTTTACGCGGATAGTTGGCCATTCATCTATTTCAACACATCTCTGGGCTCACGCGGTGGAGTACGTGGCGAGCCATCACCCAATACGTAAGACATATGTAAATGATTCCACCCACACTTAATGCAAACTTCCACAACATAGACTCGAAAATGTCCATACTCACGGGCTAAAACTGGCAAATCTGTTGAAGATTTCACTCTGCCCGAGAAATACCCCAAGTCATCTCCAAAGACATATGTCACATGTACTAGTTCGCTCTTAGCGCACATTGGACACACTCGTTCGGTGTTTTCCCCGTGATGTTTAGCTGCGCGAAGTAGATAAGGATCTGCATCGCAAACTTGCTCGCGCAATAATGCATCGTGCTTTATTTGCTCCAATACCGCGCGGCGTGCAAGTACGTAATCCAGGACATGTCTTGGTCTAACTGGGTCGGCGACGTCTTCGGCTGGATACGGGATAGGGCGGGGTGGCTCGGAGCTCAAGCCCCCAGCGCGAATTCCAGAAATACTCTGGTGGGAACCGGGCCTGCTCATCTGACCACCTTAAACCCATTGAATTAGGGCGGTATTCCCCCAATCTGAACCCCATGCAGTCCAGATTTGCAGGATCACGGCCAGACTGTATCCTTTAGATGTATCAATTTGATACATCTAATTATCCTATTCTCAAGGTTTGGAAGCGTTGTGGCCAAAAGATCTGCTGCTCTAGAGCTGGCAATCCTTGGCGTGCTTGCCCAAACTCCGCAGCATGGCTACGAACTTCGTAAGCGCTTGATTTCAGTTCTTGGACTTTTCAGCACTATTTCATATGGCGCCCTGTATCCGGCGCTTAAGTCCTTAGTGGAACGTGGACTTCTCGTTGAGCAAGATGAAGTTGGAACTGGAAAATATCCAAAACGCGCGCGCATTACATATGCCTTGACTGACGCTGGGTTGGCGCATTTCAATGCGATAGTTGCCGATAGCGGGCCAGGTGCTTGGGACGATGACACTTTTGCCGTACGCATGTCACTCTTTGGGCAAACTGAAGTTGACACTCGAATTCATATTTTGCAGGGCCGTCGTAGTCGCGTGGAAGAACGTTTGGAAACTCTTCAAACAAATTTATCTAAGGGTCGAGAACGTTTGGACTCTTACACTTTGGAGCTTCAACAGCATGGACTAGATGCGCTTGAGCGTGAAGTGCGATGGCTAAATGAACTTATCTCGCGAGAGCAATCACAGGGCACCGCAAGTAGCGGTAACGCCCAAGTCTCGCAAGTTAATAAAAAGTAAGACCGCAAGAAAAATTCACTGACAACTAGGAGGCTTACAGTGAGTGAAGTTAGAGTAGCGATCGTTGGCGTAGGTAACTGTGCGTCGTCGCTAGTACAAGGCGTTGAGTACTACAAAGACGCTGATCCAAAAGCACAAGTTCCAGGACTTATGCATGTGCAATTCGGTGACTATCACGTTAAAGATGTGAAGTTTGTTGCTGCATTCGACGTAGATGCCAAGAAGGTTGGACAAGACCTTTCAGATGCAATCTTTGCGAGTGAAAACAACACCATCAAGTTCTCAGATGTGCCACCAACTGGTATCACGGTTATGCGTGGACACACTTATGACGGACTTGGCAAGTACTACCGAGACATGGTTGTTGAATCTGATGACACACCTGTTGATGTAGTTAAAGCATTAAAAGACGCCAAAGTAGACGTATTGGTTTGCTACTTGCCGGTTGGCTCTGAAGATGCAGCAAAGTTTTACGCACAATGCGCAATCGATGCTGGCGTTGGCTTTGTAAACGCGTTGCCAGTATTTATCGCAGGCACAAAGGAGTGGGCTGATAAGTTCACCGCAGCTGGCGTGCCAATCGTTGGTGATGACATTAAGAGCCAGGTCGGTGCCACAATTACGCACCGAGTGCTAGCCAAGTTATTCGAAGACCGTGGCGTAACTGTCGATCGCACCTACCAACTAAATGTTGGCGGCAACATGGACTTTATGAACATGCTGGAGCGTGACCGCTTGGAATCTAAGAAGATTTCAAAGACTCAGTCTGTTACTTCGCAGCTGCGCGACAATATTGATCCGCGCAATGTTCACATTGGACCAAGTGACTACGTTGCTTGGTTAGATGATCGCAAATGGGCTTTTGTTCGCCTGGAAGGTCGCGCATTCGGCGATGTGCCATTGAGCTTGGAATACAAACTAGAAGTTTGGGATTCACCTAACTCAGCTGGTGTAATCATTGACGCTATTCGTGCTTGCAAGATTGCAAAGGACCGCGGAATTGGCGGGCCGATCCTAAGCGCATCTAGTTACTTTATGAAGAGTCCGCCGGTGCAGTATGACGACACTAAGTGCCGTCAAGAAGTCGAAGACTTCATCGCTGGAAAGTAAGTTGTAATACCTAGCGCTTAAGGTTTAATTCTTAAGCGGCCTCCTTTAACTAAGGGCCATCAGATCAACTGGTGGCCCTTAGTATTTCTTCGGCATTATGGGTTTTTGGCAACAATGCAGGTAGCGTGAATCAAGTGAACCGTCCCAGCATTAGTGCGCTTTCAGTTTTGCGTTTTGCCAATGCCCGCGAATTGCTAGCGGTTCGAATATTTGGACAAGCTGGCGATGGATTACTTCAAACTGCACTTGCCACTTTTGTACTGTTTTCTCCACAGCGGGAATCCGATCCTCGAAAAATCGCTTTGGCGTTTGCAATTCTCCTTTTGCCATATTCTGTAATCGGTCCATTTGTAGGGGTCTTCATTGATCGGTGGTCGCGGCGCACCATCTTGATTCGG
>CANJRK010000032.1 GCA_947476765.1 Actinomycetota bacterium | reverse complement strand
GCGATCAATCTTGTTCTTTTCATAGGACTCGAAGTTTCCTTCAAACCAGAACCATGTTGAATCACCTTCGTAAGCCAAAATGTGAGTTGCAATCCGGTCTAGGAACCAGCGATCGTGAGAGGTAATCACGGCGCATCCTGGAAATTCCAATAAGGCATTTTCCAGTGATCCCAGAGTTTCTACGTCAAGGTCGTTGGTTGGTTCATCGAGTAGCAATACATTGCCACCTTGCTTCAAAGTTAGCGCCAGATTTAAACGATTTCGCTCACCACCGGAAAGCACTCCTGATGGCTTTTGCTGATCAGGGCCTTTGAAGCCAAAGGCACCGATGTAAGCACGAGATGGCATTTCAACTGCGCCGACTTTAATCCAGTCCAGGCCATCAGATACAACTTCCCAGACGTTCTTGGCTGGATCTAATCCAGATCGACTCTGGTCAACATAGGAAAGCTTTACGGTTTCACCAACACGAAGCGAACCAGAATCTGGCTGCGAATCCGCATCACTGGTATTACCTTCGGCAGCAGCAACAATCATCCGGAAGAGCGTAGTTTTACCAACACCGTTGGGTCCGATCACACCGATGATGCCATTGCGTGGCAACGTAAATGACAAGTCATCCATCAAAATTCGATCGCCAAAACCTTTACCGAGATTGTCGGCTTCGATTACGACATTACCTAGGCGTGGGCCAGGTGGAATCTGAATTTCTTCAAAGTCCATCTTGCGAGTCTTTTCGGCTTCGATTGCCATTTCTTCATATCGCTCAAGTCGAGCGCGGCTCTTAGTCTGACGAGCTTTTGCGTTCGAGCGCACCCATTCAAGTTCTTCTTGTAATCGGCGAGATAACTTTGCGTCTTTGGCGCCTTCAACTTTTAAGCGCGCTTGCTTCTTTTCTAAATACGTCGAATAGTTGCCTTCGTATGGGTAAGCGCGACCGCGGTCGAGTTCCAAAATCCATTGGGCAACGTTGTCCAGGAAGTACCTATCGTGAGTAATCGCAATTACAGTACCTGGGTATTTTTCCAGGTGCTGTTCTAGCCAGTTAACACTTTCCGCATCAAGGTGGTTAGTTGGTTCATCAAGCAGTAATAAGTCTGGCTGCTGCAACAACAGCTTGCAAAGCGCAACACGACGACGCTCGCCACCGGAAAGTACGCTGACGTCAGCATCACTTGGTGGACAACGAAGCGCATCCATAGCTTGTTCTAGTTGATTATCTAGATCCCAAGCGTTCTTGTGATCGATTGCTTCTTGTAATGTTCCCATTTCAGCCATGAGTGCATCAAAGTCTGCATCTGGGTCTGCCATTTGGGCCGATACTTCGTTAAAACGTGCCAGCATCACCATAGTTTCAGCGACACCTTCTTGCACATTTTCTAAAACATTTTTGGAGTCATCCAGATTTGGCTCTTGAGCTAACATGCCAACCGTAAAACCAGGTGAAAGCATTGCGTCACCGTTTGAAATTTTCTCCACGCCTGCCATGATCTTGAGCAGTGTGGACTTACCCGCACCGTTGGGACCAACCACACCAATCTTGGCGCCCGGCAGGAACGACAGTGTTACGTCGTCCAAAATAACCTTGTCACCATGGGCTTTACGTGCTTTTGCGAGGGTATATATAAACTCAGCCATGATCATGAGTCTAACGGGAGCAAAACCAAGCCTTATTCCCGCGGATAGAATTAGATTTACGATCTAATTAGAGCCCTCTGGCTCAAATGGATTATGCGCCCGTAGCTCAATGGATAGAGCACCAGGTTTCTACCCTGTCGGTTGGAGGTTCGAGTCCTCTCGGGCGTACAAGTAAAGAAGTTTTGTCATTGCATATGTACGTTGGGCACTAACCGCGCACTAACGCCTTTTGGGCGATAACCAGACCAACGTCCAACCAGTGACAAAGGTTTGAACATTCACCAAACTCATACACAACCTGTTAGTCGAGTCCATGAGTAGTCAGCTCGAACCCGACCCACTCACGTGATTTGCTATCGACTTACGTAAGTACATATTTCGCCAACAACTTGGTCTTTGGCGAAATTCCCGGCTTAACAATTTTGATCCTTATGGTGATGTTAGATTTCTTCACACCTAGTTTGATCAGGTAAGACCTAACTACTAATGCCCGTTCCTTTGCAAGTGCTCTCACATTTTTTACCGGAACTCCAGCAATCAAACCAGCTGATCCAGTAACCACATAAGTGCCTTTTTTCCCTGCCTTTTTCACAGACGACTTAATTGCTGCCTTTGACTTTTTAGTCAGTAAGGATGTGCTTGTGGCAAATTGAATCGATCGGTGCTTGGACTTGCTTACCGCTTGTTTTTGGGTAGTTCCCGAATTAGAAACGAGTTGCACTGCATCAATTTCAGCCCAATCATTTATAGTTCTTGAATCGACCGTAATTCGAACGTATGAGATAGCCTTATCGACGTTTGTCACTGGCACTGAAAGAATGTCATCATATTGTTTCAGCGGGTCGCAACTACCATCAACAGCTGTCGTCGGATCGCCTTCATAAATCGATGTCCAGTTCACGTTGTCTGCAGATACCTCAATCTCCGCAATGGCACCCTGCACATTATTTTGGTAAACATTAATTTCAGTTGGAATCACAGCGGATGCATAGGTAAGCGTAATTGACGCGATCGCACTTCTGAACTCTGTTGCCCACAGCCCGTCACCATCACAATCAGATGCATCTGGTGCACCTGCAGCGTTTTGAGGTAAGAAGGCATCACTGTAATAATCTTCTGCTGCTGCACTTGTCGCCCACTGCGATACAGGGGTTGTGCTACCACCTTTGGCATTGGCTGGGACTGATGCCAGCAACGCAACCGCTAGGGATGCGATGAGGCTATAGATTATGGAACGACTGAAACGCACTTGGACTCCCTGACTTGAATTAGCTTAGATTCGTCTGAAACTGTTAAGGGGAGCCTAATTACCGTCACCTGCGGGCTCATTGCATTCTGCAAGAATTGTGAAAATTAGTCCGATTTGTAATGATTGTCAATTCAGTTACACAGCGCTGTGAGTTGCCGGTGCAGTTTAGGTTTGGCGGTTGAACACCCATTAGCAATTGAGTATCAACCAATAAAGGGCACTAATAGCTTTAATTCCCAGAAACTTCGAATAATTCCAAAGGTAAGGAAATCAGGTAGATAACAGATTTCTAGAAATTATTCGAATCTCAAAAACTCTATTTTTCAGTTCTAATCAACAACAAAGATTGGACGCTCGAGTCCTCTCGGGCGTACTTCAATGCCAGATGCTTAGATTAATCCATGCGTCGCATCGCTCAAACAAAAAATGGCTTTGCTCCAAAAACCTGCATTGTCTGCGGCCTGGAGTTTGAGTGGCGAAAAAAGTGGCAGCGTGACTGGGAAAACGTAAAGTACTGCTCTGAGAAATGTAAAGCAAAGTGAACAAACGAATACTTTATATTCCTTTTGATCATTTGAATAAGTCTTTTGGCATCTTGAAAAATGCTGATCCAAAGAATGATCATGTAGTTCTGGTGGAAAGTGCCCGAATGACCAGTGGTCGACCCTGGCATAAGGAACGCCTCTTCTTTTTGATCTCTTCAGCTCGACATTTTGCCAAGGAACTGGAACTGGATGGGTTCCGGGTTTCCTATGTAAAAAGTGATACTACCATCGCTGGCCTAGAAAAAGTTCAAAAAGAAGTTGGCAACTTTCCAATCTTTTCAGCCGAGCCTTCGTCGTTTCAACAGTTCAATCAACTGAAGGAATTCGGGGTGCAGTTCGTACCCAATGATTTTTTCCTAACCTCGCGAGTTGATTTCAAATTATGGGCCGATAGGCAAAAGTCATTCCTGATGGAGACTTTCTATCGGGCCCAGCGGATTCGACTCAACATAATGGTTCAGGATGGCAAGCCAGATACTGGCGTTTGGAACTACGACAAAGACAATCGACTACCGCCACCGAAGAACTACACCTGGCCGAACTATCTCGAGCATGAGCGGGATCAAATAGATCTGGAGGTGTGTGCCGAGCTGGGAATGGAGCCAACAAAAACTTGGGCTACCACTCGCGTTGGCGCACTGGCTCAGCTAAGGCACTTTATTGATACCAGTTTGGTTGATTTTGGTCCTTATGAAGATGCCGTCTCGGCTGACAGCTGGGCATTGCATCACTCACTACTTAGTCCTTATCTAAACAATGGCTTATTACATGCATCTGAAGTTGTTGACGCGGTCTTACTTGAATACCACGCAGGCCACGCCCCAATTGGTTCAGTTGAAGCCTTCGTTCGACAAATTATTGGCTGGCGCGAATATTTAAATGGCATGTACTGGCACTTGGGCGCCGAGTACCGAGAAAACAATCAACTTGGTGCCGAGCGAAAGTTGCTGCCCCTGTTTCAGGATTCAACTAAAACCAAAATGAATTGCGTGAAGACTATTGTTTCTGATATTGAAACCCGTGCTTGGACTCATCACATTCCAAGGCTAATGATTTTGAGTAACCTGGCGCTTGTGACAGGGACAAAGCCACTGGAATTCCTTGATTGGATGCGCGAGCAGTTTATTGACGCTAGTGAATGGGTCATGGTTCCAAATGTAATTGGAATGGGCCTACATGCTGATGGTGGAAAGTTGATGACTAAGCCCTATGCCGCTGGTGGTGCATACATCAATCGCATGACGCAATCCTGTAAAGGTTGTGTCTACGATCCGAAGTTACGTGTTGGCGAGAATGCCTGCCCGTTTACAACACTGTATTGGGATTTCTTGGATCGAAATAAAGAGGCATTTGCAAAGAATCATCGAATGGGACAGCAAGTTAACGGATTAAATCGCCTAAGTGATTTGCCTGATCTTCGAATCAGGGCCCAAGAAGTCTTAAGTGGACTTGATGCCGGAACTATCTAGCGTTTGTGCTGCTTCTTGCATTAAGTTCCAGACATTGGCAACATGCTCGCGTTCAGTTCCTAGTACACCGATAGAAACTCGAACCATCCAATGACCCTGCAGTAGTGAAGGCGTAATAAACGCCTTGCCAGATGCGTTTATTGATTCAACCCAGTTCTGAGTATGTGCATCGATTGCCTGCCAGTCACCTGCCATCGACTTTGGGATGTGGCGAACACAAACCGTTTGTAACGAAACTGGTGCAACTATTTCCCAGTCATCGGCTGCCGTAATTTGCTCAGCAAGCCATTGCGCGTTGGCTAGGTCGCGACGTAGGCGTGCGCGAATTGCTTCGGCACCATCAAGACGCAAGTGGAACCAAAGCTTTAAGGCGCGGAAGCGTCGCCCTAGCGGCAGGCCCCAATCCTTAAACTGGGTAACTTCGCCGTCAACACCGGACTTTAAGTAAGAGGGGTTAGTTGATAAAACTCGAATCATTAATTCGACATCGCGGACATAAAGCAAAGCGCAATCGAGCGAAGTGCCGAGCCACTTGTGTGGATTCCAACTAATCGAATCGGCTTCATTCACTCCGTCAAACATTGGAGCGCACTCAGGTAAGAGCATCGCAGAACCTGCCATTGCAGCATCGACGTGAACCCAGATGCCAAATTCTTTACCAAGTGCAACAGATTCCTTAACTGGATCAATGGCTGTGGTTCCAGTTGTGCCAATTGCCACCACGATCGCAGCAGGTTTGTTACCCAGCGCAATATCTTTTTCAATTTCGGCTCGCATGGACTGGGGCTTCATGGCAAATGTGGCTTCGTCTACTTCAATCATTCGTAAATTCGATTGACCAAATCCAGCTAGCAATGCTGCCTTGACTATTGACGAGTGTGCTTGCGGTGATGAATAAACGATTAGCGGGGATGCTTCGCCTTGTAGGCCAGCTCCGGCCAAGCTCAAGTTGCTAGCCTTCTCGCGCGCTATTAGTAATGCAACTAACGCTGCAGTGGAGGCGCCATCATGGATTGCCCCTTTCCACTCTGGCGATAATCCCGTGAGCTCGCGCAACCACTCCGTTACCAATTCTTCTACTTCAGTTAGCGCCGGGGCAGATTGCCAAGTAATACCTAATGCGCCAAGCCCAGTTGAGGCAAAATCTCCTAGAACTGACGACAATGATGAGTTGGCTGGGAACCACGCGAAGTTATTTGCACTTTGCACATGCGTCAGACCAGGTACGATCACATTTTCTAAATCTGCCATCAATTCCGAAAAACTTTGTGGTGTTTCTGGTGGCGGAGTTTGTAATTGTGCGCGGACTTCACCTGGGTGAACTTGTGATCTAACCGGCAATTCATCTACCCGAAGGCGATAATCAGCAATCCAATCCACAAGTTCATGAGCAGCTGCCCGAAATTCTTCTGGATTCATCTGCTACACCTTCAATTCCTGAAATCTGCGTACGGTAAAAATAGATTATTTACTAGCGGCCTTCGAGAATCGGTTGCCCTGGATTCCAGGTTGTGCCATCACGAGCATCTTTACGGCGACGTGCCATGCCAGATAGAACTTCAAGGACTACTCGGTTACCAAGTAATGCCGTGATGTCGGCATGATCATAAGGTGGGCTAACTTCAACCACGTCAACACCGACAATTGGAAGCTGGTATGCCATGCGTCGAACGGTATCTAGTAACTCGCGAGATGTTAGACCGCCAGGTTCTGGAGTGCCAGTTCCTGGTGCTGAGCCTGGGTCAACGACATCAATATCGACACTGAGATAAATCGCATCACATTCTTTTAATGCTAATTCAATCGCTTCATCGATACATTCCGTTAGCCCGCGATGAACTATCTCGGTCATTTCGTAAGAGCGCATCCCTTGGGCAGCCATCCAGTCCAAAATATCTGGAGGTGGCCAATACCCACGCAAGCCAACTTGAATAAACCGATCGCCACGCACTGCCCCGCTTTCGATTAACAAACGCATCGGTTGGCCATGCCCAACGAGAGAGCCAAATGCGATGTCCCCGGTATCGGCATGAGCATCAAAGTGAATAACGCCCACTCGGCCCCACATGTCTGCGCCACGCGCAACACCTGTGACGTTTGGCCAAGTGACCGTATGGTCTCCACCTAGCACTAACGGGATGGCCCCAGAGGCTGCAATTGTTTCAATGACTTTTTCCAAGTTTTGGCAAGACTTAACGGCATCGCCGGAATACATCTCGACATCGCCCATGTCATAGACCCGCAGGTCCTTAAGGCCATTAACTCTTAGCGCCATACTTTCGCGGGAACCATCGTGCGGCTCGTTACAAACTTCACGCATGGCTTTAGGTCCAAAGCGGGCGCCAGAGCGATAGCTGGTGCCACCATCAAATGGCGCGCCAACAATTACTACATCTGCATCGGCAAAGGATGCGGGCTCTGAAATGTCGCATTCATCGACACCTAAGAATGTAATGTTTGGGCCAAACTGTGAGCCATAGCGAGTCATATCATTAGTTTACTAGCGGAAATGTGTGGCAGAACTCGAACTACTTAGCTATCCGACGCTTTATAAAGTGGGCAATCGCAAGCATTCCACCAGTTAGGAAAAACAGCCAGGCTAGCGGAATCAGAAAAAATGGCTCTACTAGCTTGCCGTCATCAGCAACTTCGGAACCAATGACATTGAAGGCAACTAGGCACAGACTCCCCAGTAAGAACATTCCAAATGCAGCACGCTTCACTCTTTGATTCTAAGTGGAGGTCTAGTTGCGCCAGGACCGTGGGCAGCTACCCGAAAATCTTTAGCCAGCCACTACTTATACGCTTAGTCAGTGAGCGAATCTACTGAAACGGACCGGATCGTCTGGATCGATTGCGAAATGACTGGTCTTGATTTCAAAAATGACCTGTTAGTAGAAATAGCTTGTGTGATCACAAATGCGCAACTAGAACTCGTTGCTGAAGGCCTAAATATTGTGATTCAGGCGCCAGCTGAGCGCCTAGAAGCTATGGATCCTTTTGTCGTAAATATGCACACTGAATCTGGATTACTTCCTGAAATTCCAAATGGTGTGACATTAGAGCAAGCCGAAGAAATCTTGTTTGATTACATTTCTTCGCACATTCCAGAGGCAAGTAAAACGCCGCTTGCCGGCTCTAGTGTGCACGTGGATCGAATCTTTTTGCAGCGTGATATGCCTCGTGTTGATTCCTACTTGCACTACCGGATCATCGATGTGTCAAGCATTAAAGAACTAGTGCGTCGCTGGTATCCAAGGGTTTACTTTGCAAGCCCGACCAAGACTGGAAATCATCGTGCGCTCGGCGATATTTTGGATTCGATAAATGAATTGAAGTATTACCGTGAAGCCGTATTTGTAGAACTTCCTGGTCCAGAATCGGCACAGGCTAAAGACATAGCTGCTCGCCACAGTCCGAATTAGCCCAACGCAACTTACCTGCATAGAATGGGACACGTTCGCTAAAGGGAAATCTTTAGCAACATGGTGGGTGT
>CANJRK010000031.1 GCA_947476765.1 Actinomycetota bacterium | reverse complement strand
TGCGTTGACCCAAGTAATGTCAGCGATAAAGATGGAATTTCAGCGGCCTTAATTTTCTTGGAATTGATAGCTGAGTTAAAGCACCGGAACTGGACGGCCTGGGAGGTGCTAGATCAACTGGCTTTGACTCATGGCTTGCATGCCACAGATCAAGTCTCAGTTCGAGTTACTGACTTACAGCAAGTCCGTGAAGTTATGTCAGGGTTACGCACAAATCCACCGCAACAGCTGGGCAACCTAGTTGTGATCAAAATAGATGATTTAGCAACAGGGTTTGGAAAATTGCCAAAGACCGATGCAATTATCATTCATCTTTCGGGAAATAATGAAATAGCAAAAGCGCGCGTAATCGTTAGGCCAAGTGGGACCGAGCCAAAAATCAAGTGCTACCTCGAGGTCGTAGTTAATGTTGACGATTTAACAATTGCGCAACGGACAGCGGATAATGAATTACAGTTGCTCGCAAGAGATGCGGCACCCTTGCTTGAAGGAGCTAAGTGATGGATCGATCAGCATTAGCAAAAATGATTGACCACACTTTACTAAAGCCTGAGGCCACAAATTCAGACGTCATCGCACTATGCTCCGAGGCAGTGGAACTTGGAACTTTCTCAGTTTGCGTCTCGCCAACTTTCGTTTCATTAGCAGTAGCAAACGTTTCCAATGGCGTAAAGGTTGCAACAGTCTGCGGATTTCCGAGCGGAAAACATGAAGCAGAAATCAAGGCTGCCGAAGCAAAACTCTCGGTAGCTCAGGGCGCCAATGAAGTAGACATGGTTATTGATGTTGGTCGAGCGATCATGGGGGATTGGGATTACCTCGAAGCCGAAGTGTCTGCAGTTAGATCTGCCACTACTGGCGCGTTACTTAAAGTAATTCTTGAAACTGCTGCCCTAACTGACGAACAGATCGCAAAAGCCTGCATCAGATGTGAATCAGCCGGCGCAGATTTTGTAAAGACTGCCACTGGATTTCATCCTGCCGGTGGCGCTGATGTACGGGCAATACAGATTATGCATGAAACGGTTGGTGGCCGACTGGGCATTAAGGCTTCTGGCGGAATTCGAGATATTGAATTTGCCACCGAGTTAATAAATGCAGGCGCTACTCGCCTTGGACTTTCAAGTTCGCGCGCAATTCTTGATGGTGTGACCGCAACCGGAAGTTACTAAGCGCCAACCTGCTCACGAAGTCTGGCGTACCCAGGCTTAATGATGTGATTGATGATGTCTAGTCGTTGATCAAACGGTAAGAATGAGCTCTTCATGCCATTAACCGTTAGCCATTCCAGATCACGCAATGAGTAATCAAAAGCCTCAACAAGTGAAGTCATCTCAGCTGACATCGAAGTATTCGACATCAAACGGTTATCGGTATTCAAAGTTACTCGAAAATTCAACTTACGTAGCAGTCCAATTGGATGTTCTGCGATGCTGGCAGCAGCGCCGGTATCAACATTTGATTTAGGGCACAACTCAAGTGGAATGCGCCGATCTCTTACGTAAGCAGCTAAGTCGCCGAGTGTGACTGTGCCATCAGCGTTCTTAGTAATGTCATCGATAATTCTTACACCGTGACCCAATCTTTCAGTGCCACAGAATTGAATGGCTTCCCAAATACTCTTAAGCCCAAATGCTTCACCGGCATGGATGGTGAAGTGCGCATTATTTCGTTGTAGATATTGGAAGGCCTCGAGGTGTTCAGTTGGAGGGTATCCAGCTTCTTTGCCAGCAATATCAAAACCAACTACGCCACGATCGCGGTATTCCACAACTAGCTTTGCGATTTCGAGCGAAACATCTGCCATACGCATCGCAGTTAGTAATGTGCCGATACGAATTTGATTTCCAGCCGCAGCTGCAGCAGCTTCACCTTGCTGGAATCCCAGCAGCACATTTTCAATGACTTCGCGGTAGCTTAAGCCTTTTGCGGTATGAAGTTCTGGAGCAAATCGAATCTCGGCATAGACAACGCCGTCTGCGGCCAAGTCCTGCGCGCACTCACTTGCAACTCGTTGTAAGGCATCAGGAGTTTGCATCACACCAACGGTATGCGCGAAAGTTTCTAAATAAATTTCTAACGATCCTTGGACTGCAGTGTGAAACCAGTTTGTAAGTTCTGGTTCAGTATCAAGCGGTAATGCGGTATAGCCATGTTGTTTTGCTAAATCCAAGATGGTGCTAACTCGTAGCCCACCGTCTAAGTGGTCATGTAGCACAACTTTAGGAACAGCCTTGATCACTGCTGGTGAAATCATGATTCTTCATCTCGATTCGCTAGATCAGGAGAAAATGCGGGTAAGCAAACAGCAACATAGTGGGCATCTTCCCGAGTCAAATAGCGAACCGTTTCCCCAGCTCGAGTAATGATTGCTTGGCCTGCTCCGACAGTAGTGGTTTTGCCGTCATGTTCAATATCAATCGAGCCGGTAATCACAATCGTGAACTCATCAAATGCTGGAGTTTGCGCCGGCTCAGACCAACCAGCCGGTGCATGCATAACTGCGATCGAAACATCATCGTCACCAGTTTTAATCCGGCCAACATACTCGGCAATAGATTTTCCGCCAGGTACCGGAATCATTGTTGGTTCGCTAATTAGTTCAGGCATGTATTCAGACTACCTGTATTCAGCCACTGCTAATAAATTACAAAATCCGATCAATTATTAATGGCAACCGTTGTGATATTTGAGATTGACTGCCGATTTCGTAACCTGAAGTTAAGACTTCCAGTGCCGATGTAAATCGATCCGAATCGTCAGTATGCAGTGTAAATAACTTTTGACCGGCGACCACTTGTTCACCATGACCAACATGCCATTGAATTCCAGCACCAAATTGCACGGAGTCTTCTTTCCGTGCCCTACCGGCACCTAGCCGCCAACTAGCCATCCCAACAGCCAGCGCATCAAGCCGCGTTAAGTAACCTGCCGATGTTGCGATAACTTCATGTTTTTCAAGTGCAGTCGGCAGGACCGCATCCGGGTCGCCGCCTTGCGCAGAAATCATGTTTCGCCAGACATCCATAGCCGTTCCATCTTGCAATGCCACAGCTGGATCTTTTGAATTACTAGCTCCAGCTGCTTCCAACATTTCGCGTGCCAGAGTAACAGTGAGTTCAACAACGTCAGCTGGTCCGCCGCCTGATAGCACTTCGACGGACTCTTGAACTTCAAGAGCATTTCCCGCAGTGCGACCAAGTGGCACATCCATTGCAGTTAGTAGGGCCCGCGTTGAAACTCCAGCGTCATTACCAATACCCACCATGGTGGTCGCCAATTCGCGAGCTTGTTCTACACTTTTCATGAAAGCGCCGGAACCAACTTTTACGTCCAGCACAAGTGCACCGGTGCCTTCAGCAATCTTCTTACTCATGATTGACGCCGAAATTAACGGAATAGATTCAACTGTGGCAGTTACGTCGCGGAGTGCGTAAATACGCCTATCTGCTGGAGCCAATGTTTGACTAGCAGCACAAATTACCGCTCCCGTTTTTTGAAGCACCTCAAACATTTCGGCGTTTGTAAGGTTTGCTCGCCAACCTGGAATTGATTCAAGTTTGTCTAACGTGCCGCCAGTGTGGCCTAATCCTCGGCCAGAAAGTTGGGGCACACTTAAGCCACAAGCGGCAACTAAAGGCGCAAGCGGCAAAGTTATTTTGTCGCCAACACCACCAGTGGAATGTTTATCTGCGGTGGGTCGCCCAAGTGCCGACCAGTCCATAGTTTCGCCGGAGTCAATGTAGGCCCTAGTCCAGCGCACAATCTCGCGCCGATTCATACCGTTTAGCAAAATTGCCATCGCCATCGCAGACATTTGCTCTTCGGCAATTACATTGCGAACGTAGGCATCAACAAACCAATCAATTTGCGAATCCGAGAGTTCACGACGATCGCGCTTTGCGGCAATGATCTCTACAGCTGCGTATGGTTCGGTACTCATTTTGATACCGACTTAAGTTGCACTCGGGGAAGTGTCATACCTGTAAGGCTAATGCGTTTAAAGTCGATCTGTTAAATCATGAGCGCCAAACGCGTCCGGAAGTATTTCAGTCATTGACTTAATTCCCGAAACTGAATCTAATAAGCAGTTTGGGCCGCCATGTTCCCAAAGTAATTGTCGACACCGGCCGCAGGGCATAAGGGCATTTCCATGGCGATCAACACAAGCAACTGCAACGAGCTTTCCGCCACCAGTACTGATCAAACTTGAGATCAAGCCACACTCAGCGCATAACGCAACGCCATAGGCCGCATTTTCAACATTGCAACCGGTTACGATCCGACCGTCATCAACAAGTCCGGCAACACCAACTGGGAAGTTTGAATAAGGCGCATATGCATTCGACATGGCAGCGCTCGCAGCAGCGCGCAGCTCATCCCAATTGATTTCCATTAGTGATGATCTCCCTTACGATAAGGAACGCCATCAGCGGCGGGCGGTCGAAGATTTTGCGATGCTGTTGCAAGAACCAGCAACGTGGTGATGTATGGGGCAACTTGTGCAACTTCAGGTGGGAACGATGACGCAGAGAAGTAAGCGCCAACCATGACGGAACCAAGCACTAAGAAACCAATTGCAGAGTTACGCTTTGCTTTGCGAAGCATCACCCCGCCAATTGCAAAGAGAATTATGGCACCCAGCAAAATCAAACCTTTAACATTCTGATTGCCGGTATCAATTAACCGCAAAGTATCGATGTAACCAAACATTAGTGCACCGGCCGCAGTTCCACCTGGTCGCCAGTCTCCAAAGATCATGGTTGCCAATCCGATGAAGCCTCGACCAGCAGTGTTACCGTTTCGGTAAATTGTGGAAGCAATTGAGAGATAAGCCCCACCTAGTCCAGCGAGCATTCCTGAAAAAACGACAGCAGTGTATTTGTATTGCACAACTTTCACACCAAGTGAATCAGCTGCCCAAGGATTTTCACCAGCACTTCGCAGGCGTAATCCAAACGCAGTTTTCCAGAGTAGGTAACTGGTCATTACGAATAATATTGCAGCGATGATTGTTAGCAGTGAGAGATGATAGAACAAGCCCGCCACTAGACCAGCAAGATCACTGATGAAGAAAATTGCTTTGTCATGTAACGCAGTCAAGGGTGTCACAATCGCATCAATTGTGTAAGTAGGTATGTCACCCTTAATTGGTGGCGACTGAGCTTGACCACCACCAGGTGCATCGGTGAACAATAAGATCGCTAAGAACTTTGTTAGACCGAGAGCCAATAGGTTGATTGCAGTTCCGGCAATGATTTGATCGACGCCGAAAGTCACCGCGGCCACAGCTAGCAGTAGGCCCCCGATAGCACCAAACACAACACCGGCTAACACTCCTGCCCATGCACCCCATTGCCAACCAGCCCAACCTGCACCAAATGTGCCAAGGATCATCATGCCTTCCAGGCCAATGTTGATTACGCCAGCGCGCTCGGCCCAAATACCCGCAAGACCGGCAAGCGCAATTGGAGATGCAAACACTAATGCCTGAGCGATGGTTACCGTGCTTGTTAAATCACCGTTGCCAGTTATGGTGCGTGTAATTGACAGCATTGTGATCGCAGTGAATGCGGCTCCAATGAACCTACGTGACTTTAAGTAAGTCATACAGTTGCCTCCTGCTTTTCTAAGGCTTTAGCAACGCTAGTTTGCTCACTCTTCACTTGGTATCGCCGCACTACTTCATAGGAAATCACAACTACGATCACGATCAGACCTTGCATAATCGTAGAAATTTCCCGCGGAACTCCTTCTAAAATCAATTGCCCACTGGAGATGTCCAGGAATGCCCAAAGAATCGCACCTAGTGCAATTCCAAGTGGATTGTTTCGACCAAGCAATGCAATTGCAATTCCAGTGAAACCCCAGTCAGTCGGGAACTGCAAACTATAAGTTCCAGTTTCGCCGAGTAAGTATGGCAAGCCAACCAGACCAGCAACGGCTCCCGAGAGCAACATGGTCACAATAATCATCCGATTAGATTGCACGCCACTTGTTCGCGCTGCAGTTGCTGATTTACCTGTTGCTCGAAGATCAAATCCAAATCGTGTGCGATTTAACAAGAACCAATAACCGACACCGACGACAATTGATATAAAGAAGAATCCGTAAATAGGAGTACCTGGGTCAAGTAAGGCAACACCGCGTAGCATCCCTGACTCTGGAATCAACTTTGTGCCGCGAACGTTCAAACTAGTTTCAGTACCAATGCTTGTACGAACGATTAGATAACTAATTATTCCAATCGCAATGAAGTTCAACATAATAGTAGAGATAACTTCACTCACACCGCGCGCAACTTTTAGCCAGGCAGCAATACCGGCCCAAGCTGCGCCAACAATCATGGCTACCAAAACTGTGATTGTCACGGAAGCAATACGTGGCAATGTTAAGTTACTTGCGACCACTGCCCCGGCAAGTGCGCCAAGTACATACTGGCCATTAACACCGATGTTAAACAGATTCATTTTGAAACCGATTGAAACCGCCAGTGCACTTAAAAAGTACGTGGTCGCAAGATTTAGCATCAATGACATAGCTCTTGGTGAAGTACCGTAATTCCACATTGAGGAAAAGACGGTCGAAACACTTGCGCCAATAACAATCAAAATTATTGCTGTGGCAGCCAATGAGACAAACAGTCCAATTGCCGGTGCAATCAGGCTCGTTCCGATTCTGCGCAAATTCATCAGGCAGCCTTTCCAGCACCGGTCATTGCGGTACCCAGTTCCTGTGGCGTCACAGTTGCTGGATCAGCATCTGCAACAAATTTGCCTCGAAGTAAAACTTTAATGGTGTCACTAAGTCCGATGAGTTCATCTAGATCAGCAGAGACAAGTAGTACTGCCAATCCAGCTTGTCGCGCATTGCGGATGTGATCCCAGATAGCAGCCTGGGCACCTACGTCTACACCTCTGGTTGGATGAGCTGCAATCAGGAGCTTGGGATCACCCGACATCTCGCGACCAACGATCAACTTTTGTTGGTTACCGCCAGAAAGAGCACTGGCTAGGACGTCAATACTTGGAGTGCGCACGTCGTACTCTGCAACGATCCGCTTGGTATCGGCCTTGGCACCACGGGGATTCAGTAGAAATCCTTTTGAGTTTGGTTCGCGGGTTTGATGGCCGAGCATGCGGTTTTCCCAAAGCGGTGCTTCCATTAGCAAGGCTTGACGCTGCCGATCTTCGGGAATAAATCCAATACCAAGTTCACGACGATGGCGCGTTGACTGATTGCTAATGTCTTCTGCTTTGAAGTGCACAGTCCCTGTCGAGACTTCAATTCCCATTAAGGCATCTAGAATTTCGGCTTGCCCATTTCCTTCGACTCCAGCAATACCTAGAATTTCGCCGGCGCGAATTTCAAACGAAATGTCGTCAACGATGGCTTTGCCGCCCTTGGCAAAGACGGAAAGATTATCAACTTTTAAAACAACTTCCTCGCGGATGGTGTCGCCGACTGATTGTGGCGTAGGTAGCTCATTTCCAACCATCATTTCGGCTAAGTCACGAGCGGAGACTTGTTGCGTGTGTGGGTTGACGCTGCCGACTGTTGTGCCCTGGCGAATCACGGTGATCTCATCAGCAATCGATAAGACTTCATCAAGTTTGTGGCTGATGAAGATTACAGTCAGACCTTCTTTTTTGAGGTCTCGCAAGGTGTTAAACAATTCATCAACTTCATGCGGTACTAATACCGCAGTCGGTTCATCCAAAATCAAAATGCGGGCACCGCGATAAAGGACCTTCAAAATTTCAATGCGTTGTCGATCACCCACACCAAGTTCACTAACCAAGATATCTGGATTAACAGCCAAACCATTTTCAGCAGCAATGTCTGAAATTTGTTTACGTGCTTTTGCAAAATCGAGTTTGACACCAGATTTTGGCTCGCTACCTAAAACAATATTTTCTAAGACTGTGAAGTTGTCAGCCAACATAAAGTGTTGGTGCACCATTCCGATACCGGCTTCAATTGCATCTGCCGGAGAACTAAAAACTAGCTCATTTCCATTTATTGAGATTGTTCCTTCATCAGCCTTTTGCATGCCATAAAGAATCTTCATCAGCGTGGACTTACCGGCGCCATTTTCGCCAACAATGGCGTGAACGGTTCCAGCGGTAACTTTTAGATTGATGTCACTGTTAGCAATTACGCCAGGAAATCGTTTCCAAATACCAGCAAGCTCGACTGCAAGTGCATTTTGGTCCATAGCCTTAAACCGCGCCTTTCAAACTTTTCATTACCTAAACTTACGACTTATCTAAACAAAAAGTGAGGCTCGGGTGGAAATAAACCCACCCGAGCCTCACTGTGATTATTTGTTACTTGACAGTTGTACCAACTACAACTTCGCCGGACTTGATCTTCTCAGCAGCAGCGTCAGCAGCGGCTGTGAATGCAGATACAGCAGAGTTGGATGTTGAGTAACCGACGCCATCCTTTGATAGGTCGAAGTTCTGGATGCCAACAAGTGGTGCTCCATCAACAACAGCCTTGATTACGTCGTATACAGCTACGTCAACGCGCTTCAACATGGAAGTCACGATGATGTCCTTGTATT
>CANJRK010000030.1 GCA_947476765.1 Actinomycetota bacterium | reverse complement strand
TTCGCTGCAATCCAAAGTTGCCGTCGTGCAACCTGATGGCACGCAGCGTGAAGTATCCATAGCAATCAAGGGACGAGCGGATCGCATTGAATTTACTCAAGATGGAATTATGGTTTTTGATTTCAAAACCAGCAAAGAATCCAAAAAGAAATCCGATCTCCAAAAAGATATCCAATTAGCGCTGTACACATACCTACTCGAACATGGTAATTACATGCAAGATGAGGAACTGCAAAGGCGAGATCCGACCCAGACCGTGCAAGGTGCTGCGTTAATCCAATTGCGAGTTGGCGAAAAGGACAATCCTGATGCCGCCGTAGTGCAGCAGGTGACTCCTGAGACACATGACGAAAATTCGCAAACTTCACTCACGCAAAGAATTGGTCAAGCTGCGCTGGTAGTTCTTGATGAAAGATATGAAGCCAAATACGAAGAGCAGAAATGCAAATTGTGTAAAGTTCGAATGTTGTGCCCAGCTGCTCCTGAAGGTAAACAGGTGTTGTCATGAGGGAAGTAACTGTAATCGACTTAGCAAAAGTTTTAGGTTTTGCGCCGAGCCGGGAACAGCTTGAAGCGATCACATCACCACTAGAACCAAGCATGATCGTTGCCGGCGCTGGTACGGGCAAAACCACCGTTATGGCAGGCAGAATTGCATGGCTGATCATGACGCAACAAGTTGCTCCAGATCGAATTCTGGGACTGACTTTCACTACCAAGGCGGCCAATGAATTACTCAATCGCGTTCGCGACTTCCTGCCAGCAGCGCTTACATATCTGCCACAGGATTCGTCTCACGTAGATTTTGGCGAACCAATAATCTCCACCTATAACGCATTCGGTTCCCGTTTGTTAAAAGAGCATGCGCTACGCCTAGGCATGGAACCAGATGCCCGAGTAGTTGTGGATGCCACTCGCTATCAACTAGCAATGCGCGTCGTTTGCGGAACCAGCCAAGATTTAGGCGAACTTGGTTACAGCCCAACTGTTGCCGTAACTGAGCTCCTCAAGCTTGATGAAAATTGCTCAAACTATTTAGTAAATCCGAATTTGCTAATTGAACTCGACTCTGAGCGACTAGCTGGACTTGAAGCGCTTGAAAAAAAGCAAGAGCTGACACACGACATGATCAGAACCTGTCGTAAGCGAATTGCGTTAGCACAATTGGTTTTGGATTTCCGAAGTGCCAAAATCACCAACGATGTAATTGATTACTCTGATCAAATTAGACTTGCCGCACAAGCCGCTCAAGCGTCTGAAACCATGCGAGCAATGCTCAAATCCCAGTATCAGGTTGTGCTGTTGGACGAATACCAAGACACTTCGCTTTCCCAAAAAGTTTTGCTCCAGGAACTATTTGGCGCAGGTCATCCGGTCATGGCCGTTGGCGATCCATGCCAGGCGATTTATGGTTGGCGCGGCGCAGAAATTTCAAACATGGGAAATTTCAAAACTGACTTTATGCGACATACGGATTCAGGAATGCAACCCGCATTAGTTTTTAATTTAACTGCTAATCGTCGATCGGGCGAAAATATATTGGCGGCTGCGAACAAACTTAGTAATCACTTACGATCTATTCATCCTGAAATCGTGGAACTTGTAACCGCTGATTCCCAATTCACACCAGGTGAAATACATACTGCTTTATTGCCCACCTTTATGGATGAGGTCAATTGGATATGTGATCAAGTGGCCAAGTTGAAACCCGTTAAGAGTTGGAACGAAGTGGCCGTACTGTTGCGTGAGAAAAAGAATGCAGGACATTATGTGGCTGCACTCGAGGCCCGTGGAATTCCGGTGCAAGTCGTAGACCCAGGTGCTTTGATTAATTTGCCAGAAGTGCGAGACGTAATCAGCTACCTCGAGGCAATCTATGATCCGACTGCGAATTCGGCACTCGCTCGCATTCTATTGAGTCCGCGTTGGCAAATCGGAGCCCGCGATTTAGCGATACTCGGAAGGCACGCAGGTGATCTGACTCGCGTCGAGGTTGCAGATGGCACGCCAATTGAAGTTCAGTTGGATCACATTGTCGCTGCAGTGGATAAATCACAACGTGTCAGCTTGCTAGATGCGTTGGAGTTAGTTGGTCCCGACGATGGTTTGCCTTATTCACCTGATGCCCGCGCTCGAATGATGGAGTTAGCAAGCCAACTTCGCATGCTTCGCCGCCATTGCAACGAATCTGCGATTGATTTAATTAGCCGAATTATTCGCGTAACGGGAATTGGCATCGAAGCAATGACTACTAATTCGCCTGAAGGTTCAACCCACTTTGATCGATTAGCAGCTTTAATTGACTTAGCAGGCAGCTATCGCAATCTCGAAGGTGATTCAAGTGTGGCTGCATTCCTGGAGTACTTACGAACCGGGCAAAGATTTAATTCTTTGGTGGAAGCGGAAGTGACACTTAGTGACAATGCCGTCATCGTGATGTCAGTTCATAAATCCAAGGGACTTGAGTTTCCAGTTGTTGTGATACCTGACTTAACTGTTGGGGTTTTTCCATCTGCTCCAAAAGATCGGCATTGGCCAAGAAATGCATTCCGGATTCCGCCAGATGCACTTGCCACTCCTATTAATCCACTCCTGCCGCAGTTCCCAAACCCCTCAGGACCGCGAGGCGTGGACTTTAAGGCCTATACCGAGGCGGCTGCAGCGTTGGCAACCACTGATGAGCGCAGACTTGCCTACGTGGCTGTGACTCGGGCCCAGCAGAAAGTTATTGCTAGTGGTTCGTGGTGGGGCCCAACCCAATCCAAGCCTCGAGGCCCAAGTGATTTCTTAGTTGATTTGCATGACCAAGCGACACATCAAGGATTTTGGACTCCAGCGCCAGAACCTGAAACAAAAAATCCGTTACTTGAAAATGTAATTTATCCAACGTGGCCAGCTACTTTAGATTCGAAAACTCGAGGACGAATTCGAGACTCCGCAGATTTAGTTCAGCAAGCAATTTCCAAACCACACCACATTGCTGATTTAACCGATGAACTGCAAGCGCAAATTGCGAACTGGGAAGCAGATTTGGCAGCAATAGTCAGCCAAGCACATGCCTATGATGCCGATGAACGCGTAGTGCGACTTCCGGAATCTCTATCAGCAAGTCAGTTGATTGCTTTGAATCAGGATGTCGATGCATTTTTAAAGACTTTAGTTCGACCGATGCCGCGCAAACCATCTAGCGCTGCAGACCGCGGTACGGTATTTCATTCCTGGGTCGAAACTTTTTATGGAAAACGCGCACTTATTGATGCCGAAAGTTTGACTGGGGCAATGGACGATGAGATTTATACAGATGAGCAGCTTGTTGAGCTCAAACAGGCATTTGCAGCCGGACCATTCTTCGACCGCACACCTAAGTCCTTAGAACTACCTTTTGCACTTTCAATTAATGGCAGAACTTTGCGTGGCCGATTAGATGCATTATTTGCTGGCACCAGTGCTGATCCAACTGCAACGGATCGCTGGTTAGTAGTTGACTGGAAAACTGGCAAGCCGGGTTCTGCAAATTCATTGCAGCTAAGTATTTATCGACAAGCTGCTGCCCAAGCTCTCGGAGTTTCTGAAGAAAACATCGAGGCGGTTTTCTATTACGTGGCCGATCAAGTGATTGAGAAACCAGAAAATTTATTATCGCTAGCGCAGTTAGCTGAGTTGATCTAAGAAACTTCAACAACTAAGGCGCAATGGTCACTGATAGTTAGCGCTTTAGAGTGCGCCGAGTTTCGCGCACTCTCAATACTTTCTTTTGAATAACCCTTAGCTAAAACATGGTCAAATTGCACTCGGGGTTTAAATGTTGGGTAAGTCGGTAAAGCCGCCAATGAGTCCCATCGCGTCACAAGACTCGAAATCTTTCCAGGCAGATTAAAGTCTCCGAAGATTAAAACTGGATTGGGTCGCAGCGCAAGATATTTCGTTAACTTTCGAAGCTGTTTGACGTTATAGCCCGGGACGAAACTTAAGTGAGTAGTTGCCACAGTGACTACACCTGTTGGTGTTTCGACATCGGCAATTATGGCTAACCGTGGTTCGTCTGCAACTTTTATTACTTGTGGTTTTGGGTTACCTGGAATTATCAACGGAAGTGAAATTGGAGCTGCCTTAAATCGCATTACTTCGATGTTATGAAATGGAAATCGTGAAGCTAATCCAACTCCGTAATGCGGCTGTGAATGTCCAGGATCGGAACTGTCATGTTTATGCAAATGTGAATCTGTTGCAGTTTCCCAAGATTCACCAGGCGTACCGACGATTGCAGGAGCAAATATCCAGTGCGCTAAACCCATTGCCTGGGCAACGACCTGAGTTTGATGCTCATAGTTACTTCGTGATTGGTCGCGATCTACTTCTTGTAAGCCAACAAGGTCGGCGGTTAACTCACTTGCAACCTGCGAGAGACTTGGGGCTGAATCTGGGGAAGTTAAAGCAATTCCATGCAGTAAATTCCAAGTCAGAACTCTCATATCTGCAGACTACGCGGTTACGCGTAGGATCGCTTTTTGTGGATACCTTAATGAGTGAATTGCCTTTAGCACGCTTCACCGTGGAACGGGCTGCTCAACTTCGGAGTAACCCAGATTGGTTTGAGCAGGCCTGGGCATCGGACAATACTCGAGTTTTAGTTTTGCATGAGCGCAATATTCCAGTTACTGACGAATTATCAATTGTTTGGGTTAAGCCCTGGTCTCTAAAGATGTCGCCATTGCAGGCAAAGGAAGCTGCATTGTTTCTTGGTGCCGATACAGATCACACCTACTTGGCAATTATGCAAGACGAAGTGGGACTAAGTGATGTTAATTGGGCGAGCTTACGAGATGTTGGTTCGCAACTTTCTGCAACTGATGTCGGATTGGCAACTGCTGCGGTCGCGCTGACTACTTGGCATGATGGACATCAATTCTGTCCGCGCTGTGGACATGCAACTGCCATTGCTATGGCGGGCTGGTCTCGACTGTGTCCACAAGATGAAAGTGAACAGTATCCGCGAACTGAACCCGCAATGATCGTTGCAGTCGAAGATTTGGATGGAAGAATTTTGTTGGGACGCCGGCGCGAGTGGCCCGAAGGTTGGCTTTCTACTTTGGCGGGATTTGTGGAAGCAGGCGAATCCTGTGAAGCAGCAGTAATTCGTGAAGTATTTGAAGAATCTGGCATCCATGTTGATTTGCAATCCCTGAAATATATGGGCTCACAGCCTTGGCCGTTCCCGGCATCATTAATGTTGGCCTATCGCGCAGTTGCAACCAGTACTGAAGTCGATATGCAAGATGATGAAATGACTGAGGTGCAGTGGTTTACCCGCGAGGCATTAGCTGCAGCTTGCACATCGGAAACTTTAAAATTACCAAGTCCAGTTTCAATTGCATTTAGACTTATTCAATCGTGGTATGGCGAAGACATTCCAATCCAGTGGTGTCGAAGTTAACTACGCAACGATTACGGAGAACTCATGAGTGACAAAGTGACGATGTACAGCACAACTTGGTGCGGCTACTGTCAGCGCCTTAAGGCGCAGATGGGTCGCGAGGGTATCGAATATAACGAAGTAGACATCGAACTAGATCCAGTAGCTGCAGATTTCGTAATGAGCGTCAATAGTGGAAATGCCGTGGTGCCAACACTGGTCTTTCCAGATGGCTCCACTCGGACAAATCCCAGCATTGGTGAAGTTAAGTCCGCATTGGGACTGTAGTTCTCGGAAATCACCTAGTGTCCCTGCGGAACTGTCGCAGGGGCTTGGCACAATAGGTCGGTGCCCGAGATTCTTGATGACTTAGACGAACAGCAGCGTGCTGCTGCCGAATGTGTATCTGGGCCAGTTGCCATTTTTGCTGGTGCGGGCACGGGTAAGACTCGTACGATTACGCATCGAATTGCGCATGCCGTTACCAATGGAGTTCACGATCCAAGCCAAACTTTGGCAGTAACTTTCACTACTCGGGCAGCCGGAGAGTTACGTAGCCGCCTTGGACAACTAGGCGTTAGTGGCGTGCAAGTTCGTACATTTCACAGCGCAGCCCTTCGACAGCTGAGATTCTTTTACCCACAATTTTTTAACTCCAGTTTGCCAGATTTGATGCCGAGTAAATTTAGGTTTGTCGCTGATGCTGCCACATTGTGTCGAGTTGCAAATGATAAAGATTCAATTCGCGATTTGGCTGCGGAAATTGAATGGGCGAAAGTAAACATACTTTCGCCTGAGGCCTATCGTGAAAAAGCATTAGAAGTGCGGCGCGACCTAAGTGGCGATTTGACGATTGAAAAAGTTTCTAAAGTTTTTGAGGCATATCTGACTCGAATGGACGAAGCCCATGCGATGGACTTCGAGGATGTCCTTTTACTTACGACCGCAATGTTAGAAAATTTTCCAGAAATGGCTAATGCGGTGCGTAAGCAGTATCGCCATTTCACAGTTGATGAGTTCCAGGATGTCAGTCCAGTGCAATTTGAGCTGCTGTGCCAATGGCTGGGGGATAGAGATGATGTTTGTGTCGTGGGAGATCCAGCTCAGACGATTTATTCCTTTTCAGGTGCGACTTCAAAGTATTTAATTAACTTCGGATCTCACTTTGCGCGCACCCAAGATTTCCAGTTAACGCATTCCTATCGCAGCACCGAGCCAATCGTTTCGGTAGCCAATCAAGTTTTAGCTAAAGACGCAACAAGTCCGGTGCGACTCTCGTCCAAACGGGGAAAAGGTCCAAAAGTCACGCTGACTTCGTATGCCAGCGATGAAGAAGAAGCTAAAAAGATCGGCGCACAAATTTCAGAGCAAATTGCAAGTGGTACAAGTCCACGTGAGATTGCCGTACTTTACCGAATCAATAGTCAATCTGAAATTTTTGAGGCCGAACTTAGCGCACTTGGAATTCCCGTTTCACTTCGCGGCGCGGAGCGATTTTTTGAACGTGTAGAAGTGAAAAACGCATTGCTAAATTTGCGAGCGGGGTTGCATGTAACTGGTGATCGACCGCTCCTTGATGCCGTGCGCGATATTTTGAGTTCAGTTGGCTGGCGAACCCAAGCCCCCGATAGCGGCCGGTCTGCCCGCGAGACCTGGGAATCCTTAAATACCATCGTGGACTTAGCTGCCGAGTTGCAAGCAAAAGACCCAGCCGCCCAGTTGCCAGAATTTGTTAAAGCCCTGGACTTGCGAAGCGAGCAGGAGTTCGCGCCAAGCGCCAACGCAGTAACTCTGGCATCAATCCATGCCGCCAAAGGTTTGGAATGGGAGGCGGTATTCGTTGCTGGCGTAAGCGAAGGTTTACTACCAATTTCTCACGCCACGACTGCCGCTGAATTCAATGAAGAACGCAGATTGCTTTATGTAGCTATGACCCGAGCCAAAACGCATTTACATCTATCGTGGGCAAAATCTCGTCATACAGACGGCAAGGGCTACCGCGAGCAATCCACTTTGTTGCGCGATCTAAACCTTTAACTCATCCGCAAAGCCTGGTACCCAACGTGCAAATTCATCACGTACCGAAAACTCTGATTCCAATTGGCAAAGTACTCCAATGCTGCCCAGCCAGACGCGATGAATCATCACGTAGTTGGGCGGCAAGTTTATTTTTAGTCCAATTGACCAGTCAGCATTGCGGGGATCACTAGTGCGTTCGAATTGCTCTCGAATCCAATCCCGGCTGTGCTTGAAAACGGGAACCTGTGCTGGCTCGGTAAACGGGCCTAAATAATCCAAAAGTGATTGGGCATCCAATTCAATGCCTGGTCGGATAAATCCTTCATCTCGTAACCCGGCTACAACAGATTCCGAATCGCCGATCAATGCAATTTTTAGCAAGGTACCCATTGCTGGGGGCAAACCATCGGGCAATTCCGCAGTAGCTCCAAAATCTAGAATGGCTAAACGACCATCTGGCATTACTTTGTAATTGCCTGGGTGAGGATCTGCGTGTAACAATCCAACGCGACTTGGTCCTGACAACAAGAATCGTAAATACATCTTGCCAAAGTGATCACGCTGTTCTTGTGTACCAGATTCAATAATTCGGGCAAGTGACTTTCCTTCAACCCACTCTGTGACGATTACATTTTCCGCAGCTGCCAGCACATGTGGAATGAAGTAATCCGGGTCGCCATCAAAACCAACGGCAAATTTGCGTTGTACTTTCGATTCATGCAGGTAATCCAGTTCTTCTGCAACGCAATCAGTTAGTTCACGCATAATCGCTCGAACATCAATGCCGGGGAAGAATCCGGCAAAGAGTCGTCCGAACCGGGAAAGCTGTTGCAGGTCTGCTAACAAGGCACCAGCAGCACCTGGATATTGCACTTTTACCGCCACATCGCGGCCGTCATGCCAAACTGCACGATGCACCTGGCCGATAGAGGCAGCAGCAGCAGGTTCATCATCAAAAGATGTGAAGCGTTCGCGCCAATTTTCTCCTAATGAATCATGAAGTACTTTGTGCACTGACTCAATAGCCATCGGCGGGGCAGAGTCTTGCAGCTTTGTAAGGGATTCACGATATGGACCGGCAACATCGTCAGGTAGGACTGATTCGAAAACACTCAGCGCTTGGCCCAACTTCATAGCTCCGCCTTTGAGCTCAC
>CANJRK010000029.1 GCA_947476765.1 Actinomycetota bacterium | reverse complement strand
TGCTGCAAATTCCGCTGCTTCTTCTAAGTTTGCAGTATCTGCAAACACTAAGTTTGGACTCTTGCCGCCGCACTCTAGCCAAACTTGTTTCATGTTGGACTCACCTGAATACTTCATAAAGTACTTACCGACTTGAGTTGAGCCGGTAAATGTCAAAACATCAATATCGGGATGCAGCCCAATCGCAGCGCCAGTAGTTTCGCCTTGACCAGTTACTACATTTAATGTTCCTGCTGGTAATCCAGCTTCGAGCGCTAACTCAGCTAACCGAAGTGCTGACAGGGGAGACTGTTCCGCAGGCTTAAGGACCACAGCGTTACCTGCGGCTAGAGCTGGCCCAAGTTTCCAGATCGCCATTTCCAGCGGATAGTTCCACGGCACAACTGCGCCGACTACACCAAGTGGCACCCGACGAACTAGCGCAACATTGCCAGGATCCGTAACTGGAATTTCACCGCTGACTTTATCGATTGCTTCGGCATAGAAATTTAGAATTGCAGCTGAGCCCGGGATGTCAATGGTTGTGGCATCCGAAATGGGTTTACCCATGTCTAGGACATCAAGTAAGGCCAACTCATCAGCATTAGCCAAGATCAAGCCAGAAAGATTTTGCAGGGCTGCCTTACGCGCACTAGGGGACATGCGAGACCAACCGGTTTCAAAGGCAGCTCGGGAACCAGCGACTGCTTGGTCGACTTCGCGCTGGCCGCACTCAGCAACATCTGCGAGTGATTTAGCAGTTACTGGACTGATGTCTTCAGAAGTTTTTTCTGTCGCAACTCGGGCGCCATTAATTACTGCGCGGCCATCAAAACTAAGTGATGCGGCGGCGGCTTCCCACTCATTTCTAGTTTTCATTTCACTCCCCGAACTAGCTTCTTTAACTCTAATCTCACGGCTTTGAGTATCCCTTGACGTAGGTTCGCAGCGCATTAGTGGCGGCAATATCGACCAATGTCATAGCCATTGCTGTTGCTGCATCTAGGACTGCCTGATCTGCATCTGCCGTTATACAGACCGCAGCAAATTCCTTTTGGTGGTTAACTGCGGCGCCACTATTAATACCTATATATGGGTGAATACTCGCAATAACTTTTGAGATGTTTCCTAAATCGGTACTAGCTCGATTCATGCGAATCCGGGGGTCATCATCATTGAATTCCCGGCCGATTGAAATGGCATTAGCTTTGTAAAGTTCATTTAAGTTCGGGTGATTGGTGAATTCCGAATACGGCTGGCTCTCATCATGGATTTCTAAACTACAGCCAGTAGCAAGCGCGCCCGCCTCGAAACATTTTGCAACGCGCAGGTATGTCTCTTCCATAAGTTTTGTTGAAGTAGCTCGGATGTACCAGCGCCCTTCAGTTACTTCTGGAATTGCATTTGGTGCTTCGCCGCCACGAGTCATAACACCGTGAACCCGCACGGTACTTGGTAGTTGTTGACGTAGTAATCCGATTGCAACTTGCGCAATCGTAAACGCATCAGCAGCATTCACGCCTTGTTCGGGATAAGCCGCAGCATGCGACGCCTTACCTGAGTATTTAACTGCGATGTGGCGAACTGCAAACGGCTCCGCAAATGCGACATCGACTGGTCCAGGATGAACAAGTGCTGCTACATCTACTCCGTCAAAAGCGCCGCGCTCGAGCATCATGATTTTGCCACCGCCACCTTCTTCGGCAGGGGTACCAAGAACTACGACTTTAAGGTTTAGTTCGTCGGCCACACTTGCAAGTGCCAAAGCTGTGCCTACTGAAGATGAGGCAATTATGTTGTGCCCACAAGCATGACCTAGGCCTGGTAGCGCGTCGTATTCGGCGCAAAGCGCAACAGTTAAATCACCAGTTCCAAACTCTGCACGAAACGCAGTCGGTAGTCCACAGATCTGCTCAGTTACATCGAAACCGTTGTCGCGCAAAACCTTTGCAACCGCAGCGACACTCTCAAATTCCTGCCAAGCGGTTTCTGGATGGGCATGTAACCAGTGACTAAGGTCAAGCAATGTCTTGCTTACTTCAGAAACCCGATTTTGAACTTTGGCTTTAGTATCAGTTTGTAAATTCATTTCATTCATCTCCAGGTACTCCATATGACGGAGCAGAATTTGGATTCAATGCTCTGGTTACATAGTCAGCCGCTTGTGGTGCCCAGACTTGATAAATCTCTCGCAACTTTTCAATTGGATTGTCATCCCAGTCAACTCGCAAATTCGTGCTTGGCCAGGCAACGTCGGTAGCAACTAAAACTGCAGCAGAATGCACCGGTCCCGCTTCGCCCCCCGCAGTTACGCCAGCCTCTAAGCAGCCAATCAGTCGATCGGCTAATTCCTTATTTGGATTGGCATTAAACGAATTGACCATTGCATTAATTACGCCATCATTGGCAAGCATGTTTCCAGCTGCTGCAACGTTGCTATCGATAACTTCGGCATTAATTCCAAGTGACTTTGCACCGGAATAAACTGCGGCGGCGCCGGTTGCATCAACCACAGTTAGTTGTCGAAATTCTGGATGAGTTGCCGTTGAACTTACTAAATCGAGTGCAGCCTGCGCTGCTAACCCGCTTTCTAAAGCGTCGAGCAATGCAGGACCAAGGCGAGGATCAGTGACATTTTGGCTCGATACGGCTCCCACACCTGATCGCACATTTGGACACCTTGAACCAACAGATGGACTTGAGCTACTGATCGCAACTCCAAAAGCACCGGTTCGTTCGCAGCGAGCTGCGATGCTAATTGTCATTAGTCGCGAGACTCCGGAATTACTGCAGTTGCATCTATTTCAACTAGCCACTCAGGTCTCGCTAACGCGGTAACGACTATGCCAGTTGAAACGTAGTGCACACCCTTTAGCCATTTACCCATAACCCGATAAACCGGTTCCCGATAGCGAATGTCAACTAAGTAGATGGTGATTTTTGTGATATCACCTAGCTCAGAGCCGCTTTCTTCGAGCAACATTTTGATGTTTGCCATAGCTTGTTCAGCCTGGGCTTCCACATCGCCGATGCCTACGGACTCGCGAGTATCAAGATCCTGACCAATTTGGCCGCGTAAATAAACCGTATTGCCGGCAACAACAGCTTGAGCTAAATCATTATCTAAATTTTGCTCCGGATAAGTGACCTTGGTATTAAACGGGCGAATTCGCTTGTGAGTCATTCGGTTCCTTTGAAATAGTTCTGGTTTTAACGTTAGTGGAAATTAACCCTGGGCTTATGGGAAATTAAGTTATTGCACAACGCGAGCACTGCCTTCGTAGGTTAGGTAGCCCCGCTGAATCTGGATTTGATCCGCCAAGAACTTGGCATCGTGCCAAACACCCCAAATAAAGGCCGAGCCGCGCCGAGATAACCAGGCTTGCCCGAGGAAGTAAATTCCAGGCGCACTGGATACGCCGCGTTGGTGCACTGGCTTCCCAGATGCATCTAGTGCTCCAGGTACTTGCAGCCAGCTGTAGTCAAGGGCGTAACCGGTTGCCCAAACAATCGAAGTTATTCCAGCCTCGACTAAATCAATTTCCAGAATTGGATTGATTGCATTTTCTGGCATTGGGCCAAGAATATGAGCTTGTGGCTCCTGTGGTAAATCCAAATTATTTCGTGCAATGAATTCATCGGCTTCTGTCAGGACTGATAAATAGTTTGCATCACCTCGGGCAATATTTTGCTCTAGGTCAGAGGCAAACTTTAATTTGCCATTTTCATATGATTCAGTCAGGCCAAGCAAAGTTATTCCAGCATTAGCTAAGTTTCTAAAATCTACGGTCTGGCCGCCGCCAACGCCGCTGACTGCGATCGTGACGTGTTCAGCACCCGCAGGTGGGGTTGCCAAATCCCATTTACCTAGAACACCAAGCCACCAAACATTGTCCCGGCCACGATATCGTCTAGGTGGTCGATCATGTTCGCCAACTGAGAGATAAACCTGGCGGCCAGAGTTTTGCAATTCATCAGCAATTTGCACACCCGAGGATCCAGCGCCGATAACCAATACATTTCCTGCAGGTAATTGCTGGGGATTGTGATATTCACTTGAATGAATTTGCGTGAGGGGAGCATTGTCAGGTACGACAGGTGGAATTGCTGGTTTTTGAAATGGACCCGTTGCTGATACTACGTAGCGCGCATTAATTACGCCCGAATCAGTTTCAACTTTGAAGCCAGCGCTATCTGAGTTTCTTGAGACAGACTTTACTTCTACGCCAGTTCTTATTGGGGCATTAAATTTCTCAGCATAAGCAACTAAGTAATCTGCGACTGCTTCTTTTGGCACAAATGCATCCGGGTCGTAATCCGTAAATTCCAGGTTTGGAAAGCGGTCGTGCCAGGCAGGTCCATTAGCAACTAACGAATCCCAGCGTTCCGATCGCCAGCGTTCTGCAATCCTGGCTCGTTCGAGTACCACGTGCGGAACTCCTGCCAGCGTAAGATGTTCACTGATGGCAACGCCAGCTTGGCCGGCGCCCACAACTACTACTTCAAAATCTTCAGATGTCATTTAATTCTCCGTTGGGTGCAGATGGCCTAACTCTGCTGGGAAATTTAGATTCGGTCAAGCCGAATTAAATCTATTTTAAGTTCGATTTAATCGATACAATCAAAGTGTCCATATTGAAAGGCGAGTAATGCCCAGTTACACCTTGCGCCAACTTGAGTACTTACTTGCAGTGGCTGAGTATGGCTCAGTCACTGGCGCGGCTGTGGCACTACATGTTTCGCAATCTTCGTTATCAAGTGGCATCAGCGAACTCGAGCGAGCCATGGATTTGCAACTTTTAGTAAGGCACCATGCCAAAGGGGTATCTCTTACCGAAGCTGGCGAACGGTTACTAGTGCAGGCAAGAACTTTACTTGAAGATGCCCAAGTGCTGGAGCAGGTTGCCCATGATTTGGGTTCGGCGCCAGTTGGTTCGATTTCAATTGGAATGTTTTCCGTAATAGCGCCGTATTTTGTGCCGGAACTAATTGCTCGGCTTGCGACTACGCACCCCGACATCGATGCTCGAATCGAGGAAGTCGGATTAGATGAACTGAACGATGGCGTATTGAGCGGTAAGTATGAAGTTGGCTTTGGTTATGACTTTGGACATGCCTCGCAGGTAACACTTGAGCACTTGATAGATGTCCCAGCACATGTCGTAGTGCCTGCTCATCACCGACTGGCAAAATCTAAGTCAATCTCGCTTGCGCAACTTAGTGGCGAGCAGCTAGTGCTACTTGATTTGCCATACAGTCGTGATTATTTTGTGAGAGCACTGCAGGCGGCTGGAGTAGAGATAGAGGTTGCATACCGATCCACCAGTGCTGAGTTAGTTCGCGCCATGGTAGCCCGGGGCATGGGAGTTGCCTTACTAAACCTAAGACCCGCTCATACCCAGTCACTAGAAGGTAAGAGTTTTGCAATTTTGGAAATTCGTGATGATATTCCGCCGGCAAGGCTTGTTGCTCTAACTAGTAATCCAGAAAAACTTACCCGTCGGGCAACTGCCGTTTTAGAAACCGCCCGATCGGTACAAATTACTGGGATGCCCAAAATAAAGTAGGCCCCACCAAGCGGTGAGGCCTACTTTATTAGTTAGGTTTTACTGACTGTCTAACCAGCTAGTAAATACTTCTGTGTAAAGTGCGCGAGCATCTTCACTACAGTTTGGTGTCGATGAAAGTAGTGCGACCTTGTCAGCCGGCACAACTACTGCCGGATCAGTCTTCAGCGCTTCATCCATGAATTCATCAGAACCCTTGATGCCGTTGTCGTAGCCAGAGAAGTTACTCTCCTTGCCAGCAGCCTTTGGATCCATCATCCAGTTGATGAAGATCTTGGCATTATCCAAGTTTGGCGCACCAACTGGAACAGCCAAGTTATCTGCCCAAAGGTTTAGGCCTTCACTTGGATAGATGTATTCCACGCCAGGAACTTCAACCTTCATGCGGTGAGTTGAACCATTCCAAGCGTGACGAACGTTTGAAGTGCCTGCAACTACGCGCTCGATACCACTGTCGGAGTCGATAACAGCAGGCTTGAAGCCACTGAGCAATTCCTGAGCAGCCAAGTACTTTGCCTTATCAGTTGTGCATAGATCATCTTTACCAACTCCGGTTGCACGAAGTGCAGCGGAAACAACTTCCACCTGATCCTTTAGGGAATCCATCTTTGGCAATCCTGCCGTGAAGTATTCCTTCCAGGATGTGATATTCGCGCAAGCTGGTTCCGCGGTTGTGTTACAAGCGATACCAGTTGTTCCGTACATCCAAGGAGCACTGTAGTTTCGGCCTGGATCCCAGTAAGCATCCATCAAGTTGTCTTTAATGTTCGCACCGTTAGGGAAGGTGCTCACACCAATGTTCTGAAGTAGACCAAGCTCAATCATTTGAGCAACCATGTAATCAGATGGCACGATTACGTCGTAACCCGTAGCACCAGCCTGAAGCTTGGCTAACAAAGTTTCGTTGCTGTCGTAGGTATCTAGGATTACTTCGATTCCGGTTTCAGCAGTGAAACGCTTTAATTCATCTGTGTCGGTGTAGTCAGTCCAGTTATATAAGTGAACTTCGCCGCTACCGGATGTTGGGAAGGCACCCGCCGCAGCAGTTTCTTCACCCGCACCGCCACCGGCAGTCGATTCGCCACCACAAGCTGAAAGCAGAAGTGCACCTGCTGCAGCAAGAGCAGCTACGTATGAGGCGCGACGCCTCTTGTTGCTTGCCATTCTTATCTCCTTTTCCGTTGGATCAAATATGATCCTATTAGCACGATGCTCGAAAACAACAGCAACAGCGTTGAAATCGCGTTGACTTCCGGGGTAACTGTTGAGCGAATCATGCCAAAAATGTATACCGGGAGCGTAGTAGATCCTGGGCCTGCGACAAAGAACGAAGTTATAAAGTCATCAATTGAAATTGCAAATGCTAGCAGCGCCCCGGCGATAATTGCCGGGGAAAGTAGCGGCAAAGTGATGCGACGCAAAATTTGGCGCTCGTTAGCACCTAAATCAGAAGCTGCTTCAAATGGTGCCATATCCAATTGACTCAATCTGGCTCTAATGGGAAGCAGCGCAAATGGAACACAAAATGCGGTGTGAGCGACGATTAGACCAACTTTGCCAAGCGGAACCCCAACTGCAATAAATAATCCAAGTGTGCCAACTGCTAAAACTACTTCGGCAATGATAAGTGGCGCACCAATGAGAGCCATAGCAACAGCTTTGCCCGCTCGCTGCATCCGAAGTAAGCCAAGTGCTGCCATTACTGCGAGCAGTGTTGACAAAATAGTTGCCGAGATGCCTACTTCTAGCGAGTTCTTTAGCGCTCGTTGAATGTCCGTATTATGAAGTACTTTTCCATACCACTTAACCGAGAAGCCCTTCCAGATCGAGCCGATACGACTCGAATTAAAAGAGTATATAACTACGTAAACCAGTGGAATGTAGAGAAAGAACATCACAAACCATGACGTTGAAGTAAATCCTGGGAAGTTTCGCAGGTTAACTAACTTGCCACGCTTTGTCGAAGGTGTTTTTGTAGTACTCATACCAGTTCCACCTTGTCGCCACGGCGTTGCGCCACCCCTTGGATTACTAAGACAAACAACAGCGTCAAAATAATGAGTAACACGGCAAGTGCGCTACCAAACGGCCAGTTGCGCGCTTGCCCAAAGTTGTTAGCAATCACATTGGCCACCATGTTTGTTTTACCGCCACCCAGCATGTCGGATTGCAAAAAGGATCCGAGGGCTGGGATGAAAACTAAGGCAACACCGGAAATGATCCCGGGCCGAATTGAAGGCAATATAATTCTGCGAACTACAGTCATTCGTTTGGCTCCTAAATCGTAGGCAGCCTCAGCTAACCTAAAATCGAAGCGTTCGGCAGATGCATAAATTGGCAAAACCATGAATGGTAAAAATACGTAAATCAAGCCAAGTATGGTTGCAGGCGGAGCATATAGAATGCTCCAGGAAATGTCGAATAGCCCAAGGAATTTTCCAATCGGCCCTTCATCAGCAATGATTTGGCGGATTCCATAAGTGCGAATCAAAATACTGATCCAAAATGGCAGAGTTACTAGAGCAACAAGCAAAGTTCGCTTTCGCGCTTCACGAGTTGCAATCCACATCGCAACAGGTACCGAGAACACCAAGGTAACCACGGTAGTTATTAAAGAATAATAAAACGAAGTCCACAAAACTTTGATGTAACGAGTATCAAAAGCTGTAGTACCATCAAGTTTTTCTTGAATAAATAGGGCACGGTAATTATCCGTGGTAAAAACCCACTTGACGCCAGTACCTTGTGAAGGTGTTTCCAAGAATGAATAAACCACGATGATGAGTAACGGAACACCAATTGCGAAGGCCAAAAAAATTATTGGCAAGTAAGCAAGTTTCGGGGAGGACTGTCCGGGGCGAGCAGGTGTCACCGGCTTCTTAGTTGGCGTAGTTACTGCGGTCATGAAGCCACCGTACGAGCGGCTCGATTTTCTGGATTTAGAGTAACTTGGCTACCTTGAGCTGGAATTTCAGTTCCATAAGAAGCAAGTGATGCAATGATCTCGACATCACCAACGGTGACATAAACGCGGACTGAATCACCAGTGAAGATTACATCTCTTACAGTTCCGGAAATCATGCCGTTTGTCGCCAGCACTAGATCCTCAGGTCGAATTGCAACAGTCACTTCTCCTGAAGTTGGAATCACGCTGTCGGCAGCAAGTTGATCAGTAGGCAAAATGTTTCCACCAGGAAGCGCAATGCCACCGCTTGCCACTGTTCCCTTGATCAAATTAGTTTCGCCGATGAAGTCTGCAACATATGCATTGACTGGACGTCGGTAAACCTCTACTGGCGTATCAAGTTGAACAATCTTGCCTTCGCTAAATACTGCAATGCGATCACCCATTGACATAGCTTCTTCTTGATCGTGAGTTACGAATACG
>CANJRK010000028.1 GCA_947476765.1 Actinomycetota bacterium | reverse complement strand
GTTGTTAAGGAAATGGAAGCCAGGTACGACGATCTTTCGGCTTACGGGTTCCGTCACGTTGATGATTTCAATAAAGCAGTTCGTGGTGGAAAAGTGACACCACCGGTTGGATCAGAACGCGTATTACGTCCTTATCCGTACTTGCTAGTAGTAGTTGATGAACTTGCAGACCTAATGATGGTGGCTCCGCGTGACGTTGAAGACTCAGTTGTTCGGATTACGCAGTTAGCTCGCGCTGCCGGAATTCACTTAGTTCTAGCAACTCAGCGGCCATCAGTTGATGTCGTTACTGGACTGATCAAGGCTAATGTACCTAGTCGCCTGGCGTTCTCAACTTCCAGCTTGGCTGATAGTCGGGTTATTTTGGATCAACCAGGTGCAGAAAAACTAGTTGGTCAGGGTGACGGACTATTTTTGCCGATGGGAACTTCTAAGCCAATTCGGATCCAATGCTCTTGGGTAACTGAAGCCGAGATTCGTGCTGTGGTGGCTCATGCCAAAGGTCAGATGGCGCCGCAATATCGCGAGGACATCGCTGCTCCCGTGACTGCAATTCGCGAAGTAGACGGCGACATTGGTAATGACTTAGATGACTTGCTTGCTGCTGTCGAATTAGTTGTCTCAACTCAGTTTGGCTCAACTTCTATGCTGCAACGTAAGTTGCGTATCGGGTTTGCAAAAGCCGGCAGACTCATGGATCTTATGGAATCACGAAACATAGTTGGACCATCGGAAGGTTCAAAAGCTCGCGAAGTTTTAGTTACCGCAGAAGATCTGCCTGGAACTATTGCAATGATTCGCGGCGAGTAGACTTCCCAGCGTGCCAGCAAATCCTCGAGTCTCCATAGTTTCACTCGGGTGCTCTCGTAACGATGTCGACTCAGAAGAATTGGCAGGTCGACTAACTGCCGATGGCTGGGATCTCGTCAACGACGGCGAGCAAACTGACTTAGTTCTAGTAAATACTTGCGGATTCATTGAACAGGCTAAGAAAGATTCAATTGACACAATCTTGGAAGCCAGCGAACTTCTTGCCGGTTCTGGAAAAGTTGTTGCCGTTGGTTGCCTAGCGCAGCGATATGGCAAGGAGCTTGCGGCTGAATTGCCAGAAGCAGATGCAATCTTAAGTTTTGATGACTACCCAGAAATCGGAGCGACACTGCGCAAAGTGCTTGCAGGTGAATCCATCGTTCCACATACTCCAGGGGATCGACGCAAGTTGCTCCCAATTTCACCAGTAGCACGGCAGCAGGTCAGTGAAGATGTCGCTACACCTGGAATGGGTCCACACATCTATCGACAGCGCCTAGAGTCGACGCCATGGGCACCTTTGAAGATCGCATCGGGCTGCGATCGTAGATGCACATTTTGTGCGATACCTGCTTTTCGTGGGTCATTTGTTTCGCGCGACCCAGGTGAAATTTTTGAAGAAGCCGCCTGGCTGGGAGAAAACGGCGTTCGTGAATTACTACTCGTTAGCGAAAACTCAACTTCCTATGGCAAGGATCTTGGCGACCTGAGGTTGCTTGAAAAGCTTCTTCCACTTTTAGTGCAACCCGATGGCATTGAATGGGTTCGCGTGTCCTACCTGCAGCCAGCAGAAATGCGTCCTGATTTGATTTCCGTAATTGCAAATACACCTGGACTCGTTCCGTACTTCGATCTTTCGTTTCAACATGCCAGCAATGCAGTTCTTCGCCGAATGAAACGATTTGGTGGCACTGCCAGCTTCTTGGATTTACTAAGCGCGATCCGAATGCATAATCCTTTAGCGGGCGCTCGCACGAATGTAATTGTTGGGTTCCCGGGCGAGACCGACGCAGATTTAGCCGAGCTGATTGACTTTATCGAAGGTGCTCAACTTGATGCTGTTGGTGTATTTGCCTACTCAGATGAAGATGGCACTGCCGCCGTTGCCTTGCCAGACCACTTGCCGGAACATGAAGTGCAAGCACGTTTCGAGGCGGTAAGTAGAGTCGCACTTCGAGTAAGTGAGACCACCGCAGTTAGCAGAATCGGCCAAAGCGTATCGGTGCTGATTGAAGAATCAGGAAACATCGGCAGATCGGAACACCAAGGCCCAGAGGTAGACGGCAGCACTACGATAATTTCGGATCTGGATTTTGCAATAGGGGATTTTGTATCAGCTATTGTCACGGATACCGATGGTGTAGATCTAATTGCAAAGCCAGTTAGCTAATGACGCACGCACCAATTCCAGATCATTTGGGTGACCCTAACAATGATGTGCCGCTACTTAATGTTCCAAACATCCTGACACTTGCGCGCCTAGCCCTAGTGCCGGTATTTGGGTACCTGGCTCTACTCGCCGAACAAACTACAACGGCACAATGGACTGCTGCGATCGTATTTCTAGCTGCAGCAATTACGGATTTAGTGGATGGTGTTTGGGCTCGAAGGTATGGTCTTGTTACTAATTTTGGAAAGATTGCGGATCCCATAGCGGATAAAGCGCTAATTGGTACCGCACTAGTCGCACTTTCGATTAGGGGAGAGATTTCGTGGTGGATAACGGGCTTGATTCTGTTCCGCGAAGTTGCTGTCACGTTGATGAGGTTCTGGGTAATTAAACATGGCGTAATTCCTGCAAGTCGCGGCGGTAAATTGAAAACGGTAAGTCAGATTGTCGCGATTGTTGCTTTTCTAATTCCAATGACCGGCTGGGTTGATATGGTTGCGCAGGTTTCCCTCGGCATTGCACTTGCACTAACCATTACTACTGGACTCGACTACGTACTAAAAGCTCGTTTCTTGCCCAGCAAACCCTAAGTAGGTTGACATACTAGGGTGAGCTATTACGCGAAAGAGATTTGATGACTACTGATATAGATTCACTGGCCGTTACCGTAGTTGTAGCCATGCAGGGTCGTTGGGTTGCCACAGCGGAATCCGTAACAGGTGGCCAATTGGGCGCCACGATCACTGCAATTCCCGGAGCCTCAAAAATTTATCGAGGCGGCGTGATTTCCTATGCCACAGACTTAAAGTCCAGCCTGCTAGGTGTTTCTACCTCACTGTTAGCAGAAGGCGGGGCGGTGCAGGCTCAAGTTGCTCTTGAAATGGCAACGGGCGTTGCCGAAAAGCTAAATGCCGAGTTTGGGTTAGCCGTAACTGGCGTGGCTGGCCCGGACTCACAAGATGGTCAACTGCCAGGAACCGTTTTTGTAGCCTGTGTTCAGCGTGATGAATTGGGCTCAGTCATTGATTCAGTTGTCGATGAGTTACATCTTTTCCCCGAAACAGATGATCCTAGGGAAGCACGCGCCCAAGTGCGCGAGGAAACTGTGGCCGCAGCACTTGAATTGCTTCTGACTTTCCTTTAGTCGTCGGGTTTAAAGTCGCTAAATTGTGGGCATATTCCTTTTGGAGACACTGTTAGTAAATTCTTGATATGATCGAGTTATGGAGCGCACTATGAAATCACCTGACCAAGTAATGACTAAATCGTCAGGGGCGACAGTGGCGCAAGCTTCTGGACAGCCAATGCTTACCCACACCATAAAGATTTCTGACCCGGCAGGCCCATCTTCTAATCATGCTAAAAAGATGATTTTAATGCGCCAGGTAATTGGCGAAGAGTTACGCCGCCGCCGCACCGAACAGTCGCGCACATTACGCGATGTTTCTCGCGATGCCCAAGTTTCACTGGGATATCTTTCGGAATTGGAGCGCGGCCAAAAGGAAGCGTCCTCTGAATTACTAGCAGCTGTTTGCAATGCACTCGACACACCTCTTTCAGTCTTGCTCGCCGGCGTTAGTACAGAAATTGCTGAGCGCGAAGCGTTACTAGCCCAGCGAAATAGTTTCGCGATCGCCTAAATCAAACATCACTGCGCGCCTGATTCGGTAGTTATGTCAGGTAAGTTCTGAGAGTGGCAACAATTAGTCCAATTCAGAGACATATTTCTGGGTATTTGGATCATCTCTTGGTCGAGCGCGGTTTGGCCAAAAACTCGATGTCCGCATACCGTCGGGACTTGACGCGTTATGCCGAATATCTCGAGAAATCTGGCGTAGTGGCTTTTCCGGAAGTGTCCGCAGCTAACATCAGTGACTTTCTTGTTACGTTGCGCCTAGGCAGTGGTGAACATCCCGCACTAGCTCCCTCATCCGCAGCTCGCACGGTAATTGCAGTTCGTGGCTTGCATGCATTTCTCGCGAAAGAGGGTGTGACGACAACCGACCCAGCCAGATCTGTAAAGCCACCAGGTACATCTAAACGTCTACCTAAGGCTTTGAGTTTTGCTGAAATAGAGCAATTGCTATCTGCAGTAGGAGTGGAGAGTTCCAGTGACATCTCGGTTTTAATGATGCGCGATCAGGCATTACTCGAACTCCTTTACGGCACAGGCGCTCGAATTTCGGAACTAATGGACCTGACTCTTGATGATGTTTCGACATTGACCAAAGAGTTGCCAATTTTGCGATTACGTGGCAAAGGCGACAAAGAACGATTGGTTCCAGTTGGCTCACATGCCCTCACTGCTTTAGATCGATACCTGGTTCGGGCTCGACCAGTATTGGCAAGTAACCGGAAGTCAGAATTTGCAGTCTTTTTGAATGCCAGGGGCGGAAAACTATCTCGGCAAAGCGCATGGACAATTTTGCAGGATGCGGCCAGCCGAGCTGGGCTGGCTGGAAAAGTTTCACCTCATACGCTTAGGCACTCATTTGCCACGCATTTATTGGAAAATGGCGCCGATGTTCGCGTAGTCCAAGAGTTGCTTGGCCATGCTTCCGTGACAACCACGCAGATTTACACTTTAGTCACGGTTGACCAGCTTCGGGAGGTTTACGCGACCGCCCATCCAAGGGCACAAGTTCGAATCGACACTTAAGGGGCAGCAAGCCATATCCCAGTGTTTATGGGCTATTGGGCTTAATCTAAAGTAGTCGTAACTTCCTCAGCGGCGATTAATTTCTGGTGGGTGTAAGCCTGTCTAGATTTCGTTGGGAAGGATGACCATGACAGTTCCAATTCCACAGGATCACAACTTAACTGCGCCTTTGGCGGCTCCGGTGACAGAACCAGCATTGCCAATAGATCGCGAAGCCTCTGTCTCTCCCATCGCAGCCCCAGCCGAGTCGGTTTCTCCACCAGTTGCCATGGGCTTAACCGGCAGAGCGTTACCAACGTTTCGCGCGCCCGCACCGTTAACTTCGCATGGCCCGGCCTACATCATTGCAATGACAAATCAAAAAGGTGGTGTCGGCAAAACCACCACAACGATCAACTTGGGTGCAGCACTGGCCGAAGCTGGTCGTAAAGTTTTGATGGTTGACATGGATCCCCAGGGATCTCTTTCCATTGGTCTTGGCGTTAATCCAGATGACTTAGGTGGCAACAAAACCGTTTACGACATGTTGATGGATTCAACAGCCGTACCAGCTTCTGACGTCGTTATGAGAACCTCAATTGATGGCTTGGATCTGTTGCCTGCAAATATTCAGTTAAGCGCGGCCGAACTTCGCCTGGCGGGAGAAGTGGCGCGCGAGTACGCATTAGATCGAGCATTTGAATCCGTACGGCCAAACTACGATTACATTTTGATCGATTGCCAGCCATCCTTAGGTTTGCTTACAGTCAATGCATTAACGGCAGCTGATGGCGTTGTGATTCCAATGGAATGTGAATTTTTCGCATTACGCGGCGTAGAGATGCTTCGTGAAACAATTACCAAAGTAAAAGAACGCTTAAATAATCGCTTAACCATCGATGGTGTGCTTCCGACAATGGTTGACGCTCGCACTTTGCACACTCGGGAAACAATTCAGGCAGTGCTTGATGCATTTGGCGATGCGGTGTTCCACACAACTATTAGCCGAACCGTGAAATTCCCAGAGACCACCAAGGCCGGCGTTTCGATCATTGAACAAGCGCCAACTTCATCTGGTGCGCAAAACTATCGCAACCTTGCTTGGGAATTGGTAGCTCGCCTCGAGTCACAAGGTTCGGTTGCTAAGTAATGTTCGCGGCGCATGCCGAGCCTGAAATCAAGACCGCTGCGCCGGAAGATGTCTCAGACTCATTTCTAGTTTCCCTAGAGGAATTCTCAGGACCATTTGATGTCTTACTTTCGTTAATAGCTAAACATCGACTAGATGTAACTGCTCTTTCATTGCACCAAGTAACTGATGATTTTGTTGCCTACATTAAGGCTCGTGGAGACGAGTGGACTTTAGATGAAGCCACTGAGTTTCTGGTTATCGCCGCCACATTGCTTGACTTGAAAGCGGCTCGACTTGTGCCAGGTGGGGAAGTCGAAGACGAAGAAGACATTGCAATTCTGGAAGCGCGCGACTTACTACTTGCCCGACTATTGCAATATCGAGCCTTTAAGGAAATGTCAGCCGACTTCAAGCACCGCTTGGCAACAGCTGGTCGGCAACACCCCCGCGCAGTTGGCCTAGATGAAAAGTTCGCCAAGTTGTTACCCGAAGTAGAACTTGGCTTAGGTCCAGATGATTTTGCAAACTTAGCTGCCCGCGCGCTAGAACCAAAGTTGCCAGACATTATTTCGGTAGCGCACATTCACGCTGCTCGCGTTTCCGTGCGAGAGCAAGCTGCGATTATTGTGGAGCGCCTGCGCCGAATGGGCCAGGCATCATTTCGCACGTTAACCCGCGATTGTGACACCACATTGCTGGTAGTGGCTAGATTCCTAGCGTTACTTGAGATCTATCGTGACGGGGTAGTTACTTTTGATCAACCAACACCATTAGGCGAACTTTACGTCCGCTGGATAGGTGACGACAATACGGACTTGAGTAGTTTGGCTGAAATTGATGAATTTGATACAACCGAAGTAGAGGAATTCAGAACCCAAATCGGTGATGTTTCTGACGATGATCAGATAGGCAAAGTAGATGAGTGAAGAAACAGTGGAACTTATTGATGGCGATTCTGCAACTGATGCCGAGTTAGATGATGGTGTCTCATTAGGTGCGCCGTCTTTGCGTGCGGCACTGGAGGCATTACTACTCGTGGCCGAAGAGCCTATGAGTACTGCAACACTTGCAACGTTGACTCGAACGCCAGAAGATTCGGTGGTTACAACACTGCAAGATTTAGCAATGGAGTACACCATGCAAGAGCGTGGATTTGACCTCCGAGAACTTGGTGGCGGCTGGCGTTACTGGACTAGAGATAACTGTGCCCAAGTGGTTGAGCGATTTGTACTTGATGGCCAACATGGTCGATTGTCGCAAGCTGGCCTTGAAACTTTGGCTGTAGTTGCTTACCGTCAACCGGTAACTCGTTCCAGAATATCAGCGATTCGTGGCGTGAACGTTGATGGCGTAGTGCGAACTTTGGTGACGCGCGGTTTAATCGAGGAGACCGGACATGATCATGAAACGGGTGCGCATTTGTATCGCACAACTACGTATTTTCTAGAACGCCTAGGACTTAAGTCCTTAGATGAGTTGCCACCAATCGCGGCGCACTTGCCAATGCCAGATGACGTCGAAGAAGTTCTAGATTTAGCAAGTAACTAACTCTGCTAATGGATGAAAACGAAGTTCGACTTCAGAAAGTTCTTGCCAGCGCGGGACTAGGTTCCCGGCGTAAATGCGAAGAATTTATAACTGCGGGTCGAGTAACAGTTAATGGTGAAGTTGCTGATGAACTTGGTACCCGAGTTGATCCAAACGTCGACATTATTCATGTTGATGGCGTACGTATCGCGCAAACCAGTGGCCATATCGTCGTTGCCCTTAACAAGCCTCGTGGTGTGATTACAACCATGACTGATGATCACGGCCGTGAATGCGTAGGGGATTTAGTAGCGGAGTTTGAGCAAAGACTGTTTCATGTTGGGCGGCTGGATGCCGACACCGAGGGACTCCTACTTCTAACTAACGATGGAGAACTAAGTCAGCGATTGGGGCACCCATCTCATGGCATCGTTAAGACTTACTTGGCTCGAGTGACTGGTCGAGTCTCAAAAGCTGACATAGATAAGGTGCTTGCTGGGTTCCCGATTGAGGGCACGCCTGTTGCTGTCACAGATTGCAAGATTTTCGAGTCAGGTAAGAACCAAACCGTGGTTGAAATTTCTATCCATGAAGGTCGCAATCGAATTCTGCGCAAACTCTTTGATGAATTAGGTTATTCAGTTATTGATTTAGTTCGGATAAAGATTGGTCCAATTTCGCTTGGCAGCCTGAAATCTGGACATTTGCGGGTACTTGAGAACAAAGAATTGGGAAAACTTTATAGCTCTGTTGACCTCTAGAATTGGCTTTGTGAATATGAAAGCCATCCGCGGTGCTACCTGCCTGCAACAAGACGACGCTACCGAGATGGCTGCCGCTGTCACCGAGTTGTTGTCTGAAATTCTGCAACGCAATGAACTAACCACTGATGACTTAATCAGCGTGTTATTCACAGTGACCCCAGACTTGCATAGCGCTTTCCCCGCTGCAGCCGCTAGGGGAATAGGGCTTGCTGATGTGCCATTAATTTGCGCCCAAGAAATTGATGTAGCGGGCGCAATGCAAAAGGTGGTGCGCGTAATGCTGCATGCTGAAACACTTTTAGCGCGCGATGAAATCAAGCACGTGTACCTTCGCGGCGCCGAAGCATTACGCCAAGACATTGCTCAGTAGTTTTAGGTAGCGAAAATATGTCAAGTGAACACATAGAAACTTCAGGCAATGTACTCGTAATCGGTTCTGGACTAATTGGAACTTCGGTTGCATTGGGATTAACTGCGCAAGGTAGGAAAGTTTTCTTATCTGATATTGACCCAGCAGCACTCATTGCTGCAGTTCAAGTAAGCGGTGCTAAGTCATTTAACAACGAATCGATATCGTTAGTTGTCGTTGCAACTCCTCCGGCAAAAGTTGCAGCTGTTATGCATCAAGCCGCAATAGATCATCCGGATGCAGTAATTACTGATGTTGCCAGCGTCAAGGTTT
>CANJRK010000027.1 GCA_947476765.1 Actinomycetota bacterium | reverse complement strand
TATGTGGCTGAAGTTCTACGCAGCGGAATCTTGTCGATCCATCCAAGTCAGCGCGCTGCGGCTCGATCATTAGGCCTGACTTCATCACAAACTATGCGTCATGTTGTATTGCCACAAGCAGTAAAGCGCGTTGTACCTCCGTTGCTTAATGATCTGGTTGCGTTAATTAAAGACACCGGTTTAGTTTCGATTTTGGGTGTGACCGATGCAGTGCGCGCCGCACAAATTGCGAGTTCTCGCACCTTTAATTACACACCATATGTGACTGCAGCAATCTTGTTCCTACTCATCACGATTCCGCTAACTCGATATACCGACCGCGTGCTAGCCCGATCAATTAAGCGACAGAATGCGCAGGGCGCAGCATGAATGTACTAGAAGTTAAAAACCTGCGAAAAAGTTTTGAAGAGAACCTAGTTCTCAACGACTTATCGCTAACAGTTCCAGATCACACCGCCACTGTATTAATCGGTGCCTCAGGTTCGGGCAAATCTACTCTGCTTCGATGCATAAATTTATTAGACACAATTGATGATGGCTCAATATTTCTAGATGGCAAAGAAATTTCGGATCCAGAAATTAACGTCGATGAAGTTAGAAAAAACTTAGGAATGGTTTTTCAATCATTTAACCTATTTCCACATATGAGCGTTTTGAATAACATCATGTTGTCTCCAGTTCGGGTACACAAATTATCGAAAGAACAAGCACGCGAAGAAGCGATGACGCTGTTGCGGCGATTTGACTTAGCGGATAAAGCTGATCAGTATCCTGATCGCTTAAGTGGTGGTCAACAACAACGTGTTGCAATCATTCGATCCATCGCGGTCAAACCAAGGTTACTTTTGCTCGATGAAGTTACCTCTGCACTTGATCCAGTTTTAGTAAATGAAGTTTTGTCGATTGTGCGTGACTTGAAGGCCGATGGCATGGCGATGGTATTAGCAACTCATGAAATGGGATTTGCCACGCAAGTAGCTGATGAAGTTTGTTTCTTGAAAGATGGGAATATTGTGGAACGTGGCCCCGCGTCGCAAGTTATTTCGGCGCCACAGCAACCGGAAACTAAAGACTTCCTTCGCCGAGTTCATGAAGCTGGGAGACTTTAAGTACCAGGGTGGTCAATAACTCTGGCATGTAGTGAGGTGCGTCCTTGCAGCGCAGCCCGAACTGCCCGGTGTAATCCATCTTCTAAATAGAGTTGTCCATTCCATCGCACAACATGCGCGAAGAGGTCACCAAAGAATGTGGAATCACTGGCTAGCAGGGCATTCAAATCCAGCGTGCTTCTAATCGTTGATAGCTCAGCCAGCCTGATTTGCCTAGGCGCCAAAGTACCCCATTCTTCACTGGCAATGGTTAGTTCGGGATAAGGCCGTTCGTTTAGCACCGACTTAAAGATCACACTTAAACAATAGGGAAAACCCCGTCAAGACTGGGTATTTAGCTGATCAGGTATGTCGCTAAGAGCGAACAGCCCCCTCGGATTGGTCCATGAGTTTAGCGGTCAGGGCCATTGGGTAGTACCGTAAAGATTCAAACATTCACGCGACTTTAAAGGGCGTTGGTCTCCAGAGTATGAAAATTAAGTCACTTTTCCGATCACCACTTACGTGGATTGCACTTGCCGTAATGGCTCTGCTAATTGGCACTAACACGATAAGCGGAAGTAGTGCTGCTGCGAAAGTAGACACTTGGAAAATTGTTGACGATATCCAACAAGGTCGCGCAAAATCGGTAACTTTGGTTGACAATGATCAGCTCATCAACATCACGCTAACTGATGACACTAAAGAAACTGCTAATTACATTGCAGGTCAAGGCACGGACTTAATTGATTTACTAAAGTCCGAAAAAGCTAAAGGAAACTTGCCAGATGGCTACAACGTTGTTGTACCAAAACAATCATTCTTGGTTAGCCTGCTAGCTTCAGTTCTGCCGATAATTTTGATACTGGGCTTGCTGTTCTACTTCATGGGACAAATGCAAGGTGGCGGCAAAGTGATGCAGTTCGGTAAGTCACGGGCGAAAATGATTACTAAAGATATGCCACAAACTACTTTTGCTGATGTAGCGGGCGCCGACGAAGCTGTACAAGAACTCGAAGAAATTAAAGAGTTCTTGCAAGAGCCGGCTAAGTTCCAAGCACTCGGTGCAAAAATTCCAAAGGGCGTTCTACTATATGGTGCGCCGGGAACCGGTAAAACTTTGTTAGCTCGCGCAGTAGCGGGCGAAGCTGGAGTACCGTTCTATTCAATTTCTGGCTCTGACTTTGTTGAAATGTTTGTTGGTGTCGGCGCTAGTCGCGTCCGCGACCTTTTCGAGCAAGCAAAAACAAATGCTCCGGCAATTATTTTTATCGATGAAATCGATGCAGTTGGTCGTCATCGTGGTGCTGGTATGGGTGGTGGCCACGATGAACGTGAACAGACACTCAACCAAATGCTGGTCGAGATGGATGGCTTTGATGGCAACACCGGCGTAATTCTGATTGCAGCAACTAATCGTCCAGATATTTTAGATCCGGCCTTACTTCGCCCCGGCCGCTTCGATCGCCAGATTGCCATTGATGTTCCCGATCTATTGGGACGACGCGATGTTTTGACAGTTCACGCCAAGGGCAAGCCAATTGCTGAAGATGTTGACCTGACTGCAGTGGCTCGCCGCACTCCAGGATTCTCGGGCGCCGATTTAGCTAACGTGTTGAACGAAGCTGCATTACTTACTGCGCGCACAGATCAAAAGTTAATAACTAACGCAACACTTGATGAGGCTATTGATCGCGTAATTGGCGGACCGCAAAAGCGTACTCGCGTAATGGGTGAGCATGAGCGTCTGATTACTGCGTATCACGAAGGCGGTCATGCACTTGTTGCAGCAGCATTGCCAAATACTGATCCAGTACACAAAGTGACAATTTTGCCGCGTGGGCGCGCACTTGGTTACACCATGGTTTTGCCAGAAAACGATAAGTACTCGACAACTCGTAGCGAAATGCAAGATCAACTTGCCTACATGCTTGGTGGTCGCGCTGCGGAAGAAATGGTTTTCCACGACCCTACAACTGGTGCAAGCAATGACATTGAAAAAGCAACTTCAGTAGCTCGCAAAATGGTAATGCAGTTTGGAATGACCGAACGTCTTGGGGCTATCAAATACGGCGCTGAATCTGGTGAAGTTTTCATGGGTCGCGACATGGGTCATGGTCGTGAGTATTCCGAGGAAGTCGCCTCTGCAATCGATGAAGAAGTTCGTGCCTTTATTGATGTTGCACATCATGAGGCTTACGAAATTCTGGCCGAGAACCGGGATGTTTTAGATGCTCTGGTAGTTGAGTTGCTAGAAAAGGAAACGCTTAACCGTGAAGAAATCGAAATAATCTTCCAGCCGTTAAATCGCCGTCCTGGCCGCCCAGCATGGACCGGATCAGCTCGTCGTTCCCCGAGTGATCGACCACCAGTCGATGTGCCACCGCTGGCTTTGACTAATGCTTTCGGCCCAAAGCCACCGGTAGACGAGGCTGAACAAGACGCCACAGAAACGCCTCAGGCCGAAGCGTGAGCATCGATCCAATCGAGCAACTAAGCGAACCACCAGCGCAACGTCCTTTTGATGCAGCGCGAGTGGAAGCCGCCATCCGTGAGTTGCTGATTGGCATCGGGGAAAACCCAGATCGTGAAGGCTTAGCGCAGACCCCAGCTCGCGTAGCCAAGTCCTATGCTGAAATTTTTGGTGGCTTGCATCAAACAGCTAAAGACGTACTGACAACTACATTTTCTCTAGGACATGATGAATTAGTCGTTGTTCGCGACATCCCAATTTATTCAACCTGTGAACACCACTTGCTGCCATTTCATGGCGTAGGGCACGTGGGTTATATACCGGGCGAAGATGGCAAGATCACAGGCTTGTCGAAGATTGCGCGCGTGGTAGATATGTATTCGCGTCGGCCACAAGTTCAGGAGCGATTAACAACTCAAATTGCTGATGCGATGACAGACATTCTCGGAGCTCGTGGCGTCATTGTGGTCATTGAGTGTGAGCACTTATGCATGTCTATGCGAGGTATTCGCAAACCTGGTTCTACTACTTTGACATCGGTTGTGCGCGGCCAATTGCGCGATCCAGCAACTCGCATTGAAGCAATGTCACTAATTAACGGAAAGTAATTTCCATGTTGCACCCAAGCGGCTTACCAAGCAAATTAAGTGCTCTCGATCGCACACTTGTAATGGGAGTTTTGAATGTAACGCCCGACTCATTTAGTGACGGTGGTCGCTTCTTTGATTCAAATGTTGCGATTGCTCACGCTAGGCAAATGATCAGTGATGGCGCAGACATTATTGACATTGGCGGCGAATCTACGCGACCTGGCTCGGAACGAATTTCAATTCAGGAAGAAATGGATCGCGTACTTCCAATAATTTCAGCACTGGCTGAATCCGAAGCAGTTTTGAGCATCGACACCATGCGCGCTGAAGTTGCACAAGCAGCTATTGCAGCGGGCGCCCACATGATTAACGATGTCAGCGGGGGAAAAGCAGATCCCGAAATGCTTTCCTACGTAGCAACTTTAGATGTGCCCTTCATATTGATGCACTGGCGCGGTCCGTCAAATATCATGAATTCACTGACTGAGTATCAAGATGTGGTTAGAGATGTGACAAACGAAATTGGCGAACAAGTAGCTGTTGCCGTTTCAGCTGGTGTTGCTCGGAATCGGATTGCGATTGATCCAGGAATTGGATTTGCAAAAACCGTTGATCAGAATTGGCCAATTTTGAAGCACATAGACGTATTAGAGAGCCTTGGTCTTCCGATACTGATGGGCGCATCACGCAAGAAATTTCTTGGGGAACTACTTTCTAAAAATGGTGAAGCTAGACATATGGATGACCGAGAGGCTGCTACCACTGCCATTTCGGTGCTTATGGCACAACGTAATACTTGGTGTGTGCGCGTACATGATGTCCGCGGATCTCGGGATGTAATCGAAGTAGTTAGTCGATTGGCGAATACTCTATGACAGACAAAATTAGCCTTACCGGGGTTTCTGGATTTGGGTATCACGGAGTTTTCGATTTCGAAAAGCGTGACGGCCAGACGTTCATTGTAGATATTGAAGTTGAAACAAACTTCGACTCATCAGTTAAGTCCGATGATGTCCGTGACACGGTCAACTATGCCGAGCTAGCTAACATCGCTCATGCTGCAATTACCGGGGAACCAGTTAACCTAATCGAAAGATTAGCTGATCAAATTGCGCGAGAGTGTCTAGATATTTCTGGAATTGTGTCGGTGAGTGTCACCGTCCACAAACCTCAGGCTCCAATTGATCTGACATTTGGCAATGTTTCGGTTACGAGGACGTTGCCATAATGAAAGCCACAATTGGTCTGGGCTCAAATCTTGGTGACCGGTTTCAGTATCTGCAAAATGCACTTGATTCAATCAACGTCATAACTGGTACTCAAGTTCACTCGGTGTCACCTGTTTTTGAGACGGATCCAGTCGGGGGACCGGAACAGGGGCAATATTTAAATGCCGTAGCTGTAGTTAAAACAATCTTGTCGCCAGAACAGTTTTTAGCAGCGACACAACAGATTGAATTAGAGCAAAACCGAGAACGAAATGAACGTTGGGGACCAAGAACTTTGGACATCGACCTGTTAGCCATGGATAGCGAAGTTCGATCCACTCCAGAATTGGAATTACCGCATCCCCGAGCGCACGAGCGAGTTTTTGTTTTGCTGCCATGGTCGCTTCTTGACCCGGATTATGTAATTCCAGGAAAAGCTTCGGTCGCCGAAATACTTGAAGGCTTAGATGTCAAGGGCATTCGCTTTCGGAATGATTTAACACTGGTGGCGAACTAATGGTGCAACAGACAAAAATCAGCGTGTTAGTGGTTCTTGCGGTGTTATCTGCGTCGGTGGGGTGGTCTTTGGCTCAACTTTGGCCAACCTGGTTTGCCCAAGGATTTCCAGTGCCAATTGGATCGGCTGTTGCGATGATCTTGGTAGCAATCTCACTGCTGGTTTGGACATTAATGACGCGCGCTCGATTAAATCCTGAATCTGGTGTGAAACGTCTCCACCCATTAGTTGCAGCTAGGACCGCAGCTCTTGCCATGTCGGCATCTCGGGTTGGCGCTCTGGCTTTAGGTTTCTATGCGGGGGTACTACTTTCAAACGTCGTTGCAATTGAATCTTCAGCAGGAAGTGATCGAATCAAAACCTGCGCAGTGACTGCAGTTGCAAGTTTAATTACGGTTGCGATCGCACTTTGGCTAGAACGAATTTGCCGAATCAAAGAACCACCAGCTGAAACTGAAATGCGAAACAGCAGTACCGCTTAAGCTTTAGGTAAATATACGCTGGCTTCCAAGCCATTTGGCTCACGATTGCGCAATTCCGCATAACCACCACTTGCTTCGGCCAACCTTTCAACAATGGCTAAACCAAGTCCTGATCCATGAGTGTCACTTCGAGCTCGCCAGAATCTATTAAAAGCCTTTAATAGATCAGCTTCCGATAAGCCAGGACCCTCATCTAAAACTGAAATTTGTGTTAGGTCAGATTCGGTATTAATCGAAATAGTTATGGTTGATCCCGCTGGCACAATCTCCAGTGCGTTATCAACGTAGTTATCAATTATCTGCTCTAAAGCGCCAGATGTGGCGTATACCGGTGCCTCACTTGGCACCGAAATTGCAATCTTGACACTTTGTTCGGCAGCAAGAGCATCCCAATTATCTGCTCTTTCCCGAACAACTGCGCTGGCATCTTGCCTAGTTGTTTCTACACCTTTTGCTTCAGATCGACTCAAGACTAGGAGGCCTTCAACTAGTCGCTGCAATCGATCCGTCTCGACCATTGCTGCATCTAATCTTTCAGCGGCAGCCTGTGGATTCTCAATCAACAATTCCGATACTCGCTCCAGGCGCAGTGTCAGGGCGGTAAGTGGCGTTCGCAATTGGTGTGAGGCATCGCCGGCAAAGGCACGTTGCTGTCCAATTAATTTCTCGAGTTGGCCTGCCATGGTGTTAAAACTACGAGCTAATGTCTGGATCTCAGGAGCGCCACCATCGATCTCTGCCCGAATTGCGAAATTTCCATCACTGAATTCTTCGGTAACATCTTTTAACTTCGTTAAGCGACGAGTAATACCAACAGCAAGTAAAAGTGCGACAAGTGCCGCTACTAGGAGAGTAATTCCAGCCACAGTCGAAATCCCATGCAAGCGAGCAGAAACCGCATCGTCTACTACGGAAGCAGGAAATGTTAGCCTGACAGCTCCAATAGTTCGGTTACCGTTTAATACCGGGACTGCAACATAGAGAATTTCGTGATTCAAAGTTGAAGAAAATCTACGTCCTGAAGTTACTTGGCCCGTTAAAGCATCAGCAATTTCCTGGCGACTGAGAAAAGACGTTCCAATGTTGTCTGACTCATCTGATGTCGCCACAACTACTCCAGCACTATCCGTAACTAAAACTCTGGCACCACTCTTGGAACTGTATGTGGAGATGATGTCATCTAAATAAGTTGAGGCGATGGCGCCATCTGATTCGAGTATCTCTTCTGAGCGCCCAGCAATTACAAAACTATCGCGCTCCAATGCTGTAACAATACGATCGTTTTCTACGGTACGTAGATATCTGACAAGTGGAATGTCATGAACTAAGAGCACAACTAGGGTCAGCCCAAGCAGTGCAGCTACTAGTCGCCACTTCACGAGTCGGGGATACTTAATCTAAAGCCAACCCCACGAACTGCTTCGATCCAGTCTTGGTTACCCAATTTCTTGCGGAGCGCTGCAACGTGAGCATCAACTGTCTTGGTTGTGCCATACCAGTTTGTATCCCAAACTTCGCTCATGATGTCATTGCGTCGAAATACTGCACCAGGATCGGTAGCAAGATGTGCCAGTAAATCAAATTCCTTTGGTGTTAAATAAATGTCCTCACCATTTATCAACACACGCTGCGTGCGTCGATCGATACTTAAAGGTCCAATGACTTGAATTGCTGGTGTGGCAGCTGATTCAGATTGGTTGGCTCGTCGTCCGACCGCACGAATTCGAGCAACGAGTTCGCGCATTCCAAATGGCTTAACCATGTAGTCATCTGCCCCAAATTCCAAGGCTAAGACCCGATCAATTTCCTCGCTGCGAGCGCTTAAAACGATGATTGGTATCGAGGAAGTCTCGCGAATCGTGCGACAGACGTCTTGGCCATCCATATCTGGTAGACCGAGATCAAGCAAAATCAAGTCTGGGTTAGTTGAGATAGCAAGTGAGATTGCATCCTTGCCATTTGCAACATGCCTTACAACCATGCTGGCATTCTCAAGTCCATCTATGACGCTGGCAGCCACAGATGGATCATCTTCAACCAAGAGAATTTCCATGTATTCATATTCTCCTGTAGTTGATGGGTTTACCTAATTCAAAGAATTCTTGGCTGATTCTTGGATTTCTATGGGGTTAATCGTGGAAATAGATTGGGTAATTTCAAGGTATGAAATCGAAATTGACCACGACCTTCGCACTACTAGGTGTATTAGCTGCAGGTACTGCTGCGGCAGCAGTTAACACCCAAGCCCTTCAGTCCCGTACTGAATCAACTATTGGTGCGGGTACTACATCTTTGATTACCCCAGTTGCTGACCCGGTGGTGCTTGATGTTTCGGCTACGCCAGCCGTCATTCAACTGGACACAACTACTACTCCTGAAGTCTCAGTGCCCACGGCGGATCCCAGCCCATCCCAAACTCCTGTAAAGAAAAAGAAGGCAAAAGCTAAGGCTTCTGCAAGTGCCACACCCTATTTTGATGACAACGAAGGCGATGACAACGAAGGCGAGGATGAGGACGATGACTAAATTGTTCACCCGTAAGCCCCACCCAGCTCGTCGCGCACGAATTGCTACCGCAACTGTTTCGTCTTCAGCATTCCTCGCGATCATCTCGAGTTTTGCTTGGAATTCACATATTGCGGAGTTGGCAGCGAGCTCGACCCCAATTCCCAACGAAATTCCAGCTACACCGGTAGTACCGGCTGCTCCAGCGACTACAGCAACAGTTCCCGCTACTGCGACATCAACGGCTCCAGCCGCACAAACTCCAGCTGCACAAAGCAGCACTGTTTCAAAGAAGCCTGCTGCTACTACTTCAAAACCAGCTAAAACAAAGAAAGCGAAAGCGAAGAAAGCCAAGGCAGCTACAGCAACTAAGCCTTCTACTACTACGCCTACAACAGCACCCGCAGCACCCGCAGCACCAACTGTGGTGTAC
>CANJRK010000026.1 GCA_947476765.1 Actinomycetota bacterium | reverse complement strand
GTAGTTAATGTTTCAAAATCAAAAGTACCTGCACCCAGTTCACGCCCGGATACAACATAAAGACCGATAAGAGAAGCCAGCATAAATAGGCCCCCAACGAGTGAATAGAGCAAAAACTTCATTGCTGCATAAGCGCGCTGTGGGCCACCAAATCTTCCGATTAAGAAGTAGATCGGGAACAGCATTGCTTCAAAGAAAACGTAGAAAAGGAATAGATCGTTAGCGGCAAAGACGCCAATAATGAAAACTTCTAGCGCAAGAATCAAGGAAAAGTAGCCCTTAACTGATCCTTGGCTTGAATTTTCAGCGTCCCACCATCCAGCAATGATCGCAACTGGAACCAGAATTGCAGACATCACAATAAGTGATGCCGAAATTCCATTCACACCTAAAGTCCAGGAGATACCAAAGGCCGGAATCCAATCGTAAGACTCAACAAGCTGTAGTCCACCAGATGAATTTTCTAGCCCAAGCACCATTAGGACTGAAACGACAAAAGTTGCCAGCGCAAATCCAAGTGCGATCTGCTTGGCAAGATTTGTCTTTGCAGCAGGTAGCAAGAAAACAACTATTGCTCCCACAAGCGGGATCAGCATCAGCGTCGTTAGCAACATGATTAAAGCCTCACTAATAGGAGTACGAGGGCAATCAAAACTGCGCCACCGAGCATGGTTAATGCATACGAACGGACGAAACCATTTTGCAATCTCCGGGTGCGAGCAGAAAGCCCACCAATAGCAGCTGCTAAACCACCAATCGAACCATCTATCGCTTTAGAGTCAAACCATGTAAGTGAGCGAGTTAAGTATTGACCCGGACGCATGAACACGGCTTCGTTTATAGCATCGCCAAAGGCATCGGCGCGCGCTGCTTTAGTTAACAAACTGACGTTTGTTGGAGCAACTAGTGGCACTGGGCGACGTCCATAACGCAACCAGGCATAGCCAGCGCCGAATATAACTACCGAAAGTGTCACTGGAATTAACACCGCATTAGAAATTGAATGATCTGGGTAAGCAAAGCCAGTTACTGGCTCAAGCCAATGTTCGATGTCTCCTAGGAATAGCATTGCCATTCCCCCAAAGACAGATCCAAGTGCCAAAACCATCATTGGAACGGTCATCACTGCTGGCGATTCGTGTGGGTGCACATCATCTTCCCAGCGAGCTTCACCAAAGAATGTCATAGCCATCATGCGTGTCATATAAAACGCGGTTACCCCAGCACCTAGCAAAGTTGCTAAGCCGATAAACAGACTTTGACCAAAGGCAGCATGGATGATTTCATCCTTTGACCAAAATCCAGCGAATGGCGGTATGCCAATAATTGCCAAGAATCCAAGGCCAAATGTGACGTAAGTAATTTTCATCATGGTGCGCAATGCGCCATAATGCCTCATATTTACATCGTCATGCATACCGTGCATTACCGAACCAGCGCCCAAGAACAATCCGGCCTTGAACATGCCATGCGTCAAAAGGTGGAAAATTGCAAAGACATATCCAACCGGTCCCAAGCCCGCAGCAAGAATCATGTAACCGATCTGGCTCATAGTGGAACCTGCTAGACCCTTCTTTATATCGTCCTTTGCGGTACCAATAAATGCACCTAAGAGCAATGTGATTGCACCAACTGCGACCACTGCGGTACGGGCAGTTTGAGATAAATCAAAAATTGCGTGCGCGCGCACTATTAAATAGACGCCAGCAGTAACCATGGTTGCTGCGTGAATCAGAGCAGAAACTGGTGTTGGGCCTTCCATCGCATCAAGTAGCCAAGATTGCAATGGGAACTGTGCGCTCTTGCCACATGCAGCCAGCAAAAGTGCTAAGCCAATCCAAGTGACTGTTTTGGAATCTGCCAAACCAGCCGCCGCATTTACGCCCTCAAAAGTTACGGTTCCAAAAGTTACAAACATCAATATGATTGCAAGCGACAATCCGACGTCACCTACGCGATTAACAATGAATGCTTTTTTGCCCGCGACTGCTGCTGATGGTTTTTGTTGATAAAAACTAATCAGCAAATATGAGGCTAGACCAACACCTTCCCAGCCAACATAAAGCAGAAAGTAGTTGTCAGCCAGAACTAGCAGCAACATGGCAGCAACGAATAAGTTCAAATAAGCAAAAAATCTCCGACGATTTGGATCGTGCTCCATGTAGCCAATTGAATAAATGTGAATCAAAGTGCCCACACCAGTGATCAGCAAAACAAAAGCAATTGAAAGCTGATCTAAATGAAGTCCAAATGGAACTTGGAACGCGCCAACTGCAATCCAATCAAAAAGATGTTGCCCAATTTCTCGTTCTTCTTCGGACTTGCCAAGCATCTGAAGAAATAATCCAAGACCAACAAAGAAAGATGCTGCGGACATTGCTACCGCTAGGAAATGTCCCCAGGCATTAGTTCGACGGCCCCCGAGCAAGAGCACTGTGGCGCCAAGTAACGGCAAACCAATTAGAGCGGCAATCATTTCAGGTCCCCTAGTACTTCATCAGACTTGCTTCGTCGATCGAGGCCGACCTACGGGTACGGAAAATTGTCACAATGATTGCTAGTCCAACTACGACTTCGGCGGCTGCCACCACCATCACGAAGAATGCCGCGATTAAGCCATCAAGAGTTCCGGTGTTGCGGGCCGCTGCTACAAACGCCAAATTTGCAGCATTTAGCATCAGTTCAACACTCATGAAAACAATGATCGCGTTGCGACGTACTAACACTCCATATGCACCAATCGTGAAAAGGATGGCTGCAAGTACTAAGTAATTATTTGGATTCACTTGCCTGCCTCCTCAATTGCATTGATCTTCTCAACCTGACCTTGGCCCCGGAAGGCTGTCGGCAACGAATCAACGGAAGTTGAACCATCCGGCAACAGTGCCGGGGTGTCAACTGAGTTATTGCGTGCCAACACTCCTGGCGCGGGCATTGGGGTGATGTGATTACCTAATGTGCGCTCACGCTGCATTTGATCCTGCGTTTTCTTAGGAGCCCAGCGTTCGTTATGAGCCAGCACCATGGCTCCCATTGCCGCAGTGATCAATAGCGCGGAAGTAACTTCAAATGCCAGTAAGTAGTCGGAGAAAATTAGTTTGGCCAGGGCTTGCAAGTGCCCGCCATAGCCAGCGTTTGCAACAGCTAGTCCATTGGAAGGTGATGCTTGAGTACTGGCAATCGCTGAAACCAGCAGACCACCAAATGCAAGTGCAAAGAAAGCGGCCAGCAATCTTTGTCCCTTGATTGTCTCGAGTAGCGAGTCTGAAGAATCCACCCCAACAATCATCAGCACGAATAAGAACAGCATCATGACTGCTCCGGTGTAAACAATTATTTGGGTTGTGCCTAAGAATGGCGCTTCTAATGTGAAGTAAAGAATTGCTATGTTGATCATCGCGAATGCGACCCAAAGCGCACTATGAACAGCTTTACGCGAGACCACCATTCCCAATGCACCAACAACTGCGAATGTTCCTGACACCCAGAAAACTAGGTTTTCAGCGTTCAATTGTCTTCACCTGCTTGCACAGTGCTCACTGCAACTCCGTGAACTTTGCCTTCGTAATAGTCAATTGCCGTAGTTCCAGGTGCCATGTCATGTGGCGGCAGTTCCATTCCGGCAAGTAGTGGGGCTAGTAGATCTTCCTTGGTGAAAATCAATTTCTCGCGACTATCATCAGCTAATTCATATTCATTAGTCATTGTTAGTGCACGTGTTGGACAGGCTTCGATGCATAGTCCGCACAAGATGCATCGCAAATAATTGATTTGGTAAGTGCGACCGTAGCGTTCTCCCGGCGAAAACCGCTCTTCGTCAGTGTTATCTGCACCTTCAACATAGATCGCATCGGCTGGACATGCCCAAGCGCAAAGTTCACAACCAATGCATTTTTCTAAACCATCTGGATGACGATTCAGTTGGTGCCGACCATGAAAACGAGGCTTTGGCGGAAACTTATCTCGCTCTTCTGGATATTGCTCGGTAGTCACTTTCTTGAACATGGATAAGAAAGTGACGCCAAAACCACGGATGACTTGTGGAACTCTAGACATTATTTGTCCTCCGTAGCTTCGGTGGCTATTGCACTAGCTGAGACTGTCGATGTGACAGTTAAGTTTGCACGACGTGATGGTTGAGCTGCTTGCCCTGGCATTGGCGGAACAGGGAAGCCGCCTGCGAATGGGTCGAACTCTTGATCTGCTTCCAGCGCTAATCTTTCAGACTCGACTTCGTCAGCTTTCTTTCGTCGTAAATCAACTACATAGGAAGCAACCACAATCAAAATTAAGACTGCACTCGCGGCAAACAGTAGATTGCGTGATTCCAGGCCACCGGTTGATCGCAAGTAGCGCGCAATCGACACAATCAGGATCCAAACAATCGAAACCGGAATCAATACTTTCCAGCCAAACTTCATGAATTGGTCATAACGCAAACGTGGAAGTGTTCCGCGCAACCAAATAAAGACGAATAAGAAAGCAAAGACTTTTCCAAAGAACCAAAGCATCGGCCACCAGCCCACGTTGGCCTGATCCCACAATGAAATTGGCCAAGGTGCCCGCCAGCCACCGAGGAAAAGTGTGGTTGCCAGCGCGGAAACGGTAACCATGTTTACGTATTCCGCTAAGAAGAAGAGTGCGAACTTGAGTGAGGAATACTCGGTGTGGAATCCACCAACCAGTTCCCCTTCAGCCTCCGGTAAATCAAACGGAGCTCGGTTAGTTTCGCCAACCATTGCAGTGGTGTAAATGATGAAGGATGGGAGCAGCAGCACTATGTACCACATTGGTTCTTGCGCAGCAACGATCTGCGATGTCGACATCGACTGGGCGTAAAGGAATACCGCTACAAAAGAAAGTCCCATCGCGATTTCATAACTAATCATTTGCGCAGAGGAACGTAGGCCACCAAGTAATGGATAGATGGAACCAGATGACCAACCTGCCAACACAATCCCGTAGATACCAATCGAGGCAATGGCCAGCACATACAAAACAGAAACTGGGAAATCTGTCAGTTGCAATGGAGTGACGTGTCCGAACATGGAAACTTCAGGTCCAAGTGGAATCACTGCAAAAGTTAAGAACGCGGTAGTCGCTGCAATAACTGGCGCAATTACGTAAACAGCTAAGTGAACGCCCTTAGGAATAATCTCTTCTTTAAGAGCTAACTTCACGCCATCCATCAATGACTGTAATAACCCAAATGGGCCAACACGGTTTGGTCCGATTCGCATCTGCATGCGGCCAACAACGCGTCGCTCGGCCCAGATCGTCATCAGAGTCATCACGACCATAATGACGAAGATGCCCAGTACTTTTACGGCAATAACGATGCCTGGGTCATTACCGAAAATCCCAAGATCACCTTGCGGTCCCATGTGAAGCATCAGATTTCTCCTCGCGAAACACTAACAACGCAACCAGAAGGCAGATTCAAAGAACAACCTTCACTATTTGCTGGAATCCACACCACATCATCTGCCATGCCTGCAGTCACAATAAGTGGCGCGCTTGCACTTTCGCCACAGCAACTCACAGTTGCGGTACCACCGTCAATTAAGTCCAGTTTTTGTGCGGTGGCTGGACTTACTCGAACTACTGCTACTCGTGCTGTCGCAGCTAAATATGGTTCGCCACTTTGCAGCGCGCCCTTATCTAATAAATGTCGCCACGTTGAAAGCACTGCTTGTCCAGATCCAACTTCAGATGCATCTACCGGGCCGGCAACTACGGCTGGCTTCGATGCACTGGCCCAGAAATCAGTGACTGAAATGGTCTTGTTGACTTCTCGGGCTAATTCACCTAAGACATCAGCATCGCTTAGTGCACCTGGGGTTGTGACAACCGCACTAAAACTGCGATCGCGACCTTCCCAGTTTCGGAATGTGCCACTCTTCTCAGTTATAACTGCAACGGGGAAAACCACATCAGCATTCGCTGTTACTTCAGTGTGACGAGTCTCAAGTGACACCACGAATTTTGCGGATTCGACTGCGGCTATCAAGTCACCGTCAACATCTTCTGGTGATACGCCACCAATTAGTAAACCTTTAACAGCACCACCGGCTGCTGCCATGATCTCAGAAGTGTTGCGACCTCCGATTGGCAGTAATCCAGCATCTAAGGCACCGCGGTCACCAGCTCGACGTGGCACCCAGGCAAGCTTTGCACCAGTTTTTTGTGCTAATTCAGAAGCGGCATGTAATGCACCTGGAGTTTGTGCCGCGCGCTCGCCTACCAAAATAATGCTGTCGCTTGTTAGATACTCTGCTGCGTTGTTAATTACCGAAACTTCTTGACGTGGTCCAGCAACTAGCAGGGTGCCCTTCATCTTGGCTAACCCAGCACTTGTGTACGGACCAACTGAATAAACCTTGGTGCTTCCTTTAAGCGCTGCTTTACGAAGACGCAAGAAAATAATTGGAGATTCATCTTCTGGTTCAAATGACACAAGCAAAACGCTCTTTGCAGTTTCTAAGTCACCGTAAGTTACATCTAGTGGCTTGCCTGCAACATGGTTTGCCAAGAACGCGGTTTCTTCATTACTTACTACGCGAGCTCGGAAATCTACATCCTGAGTTCCCAAAACTTCGCGAGCAAATGATGAATAGGCTTGCGCATCTTCTACGGTGACGCGGCCACCAGTTAACACTCCAGATGCCGCGCCAGTTTCGGCTAATCCAGCTGCCGCAATTCTGAGAGCTTCTGGCCAAGAGGTTGGAACTAAATTGCCATCTTCATCTCGCACTAGTGGATGAGTAAGTCGCGCTTCAGATGTGTATGGGAAGGCAAAGCGACCTTTGTCGCAATTCCATTCTTCGTTAACTTCAGGAGCATCCCAGGCAAGGCGACGCATGACAGTGCTACGACGAACATCGGTGCGAAGTGCGCATCCACTGGCACAGTGTTCACAAGCCGTTGGCGTGCTAACTAAATCAAAAGGTCGCGACCGGAAACGATACTTCGCACTCGTCAAAGCGCCAACCGGGCAAATCTGAATTGTGTTTCCCGAGAAGTATGAATCGAATGGCTGATCTTCTGAGGTTCCAACTTGTTGCTTAGCGCCACGCTCCAGTAATTCAATAAACGGATCGCCAGCAATTTCATCTGCAAATCGAGTACAGCGAGCACAGGAAACACAGCGCTCTCGGTCCAGTAAAACCTGGGCGCTGACATTTATTGGCTTCGGGAAGGTTCGCTTTGTACCTTGGAAGCGAGTTTCACCTTGGCCATTCGTCATGGCTTGATTTTGTAGTGGACATTCACCACCCTTGTCACAAATAGGACAATCAAGTGGGTGATTGATCAATAGAAACTCCATCACGCCGGCTTGAGCTTTTTCTGCCATTTCGCTGGTGTGCTGAGTCTTAATTACCATGCCATCGGCAACTGTTACTGCGCAAGATGGTTGCGGCTTACCCTGTCCTTCAATTTCCACTAGGCACATTCGGCAAGCAGCAACTGGCGCAAGTAATGGGTGATCGCAGAAACGTGGGATCGCAGTTCCCAACATTTCAGCTACGCGAATTATTAAGGTTCCAGCTGGAACTTCGACGACAACTCCGTCGACTGTGACTGTGACGGTTTGTGTAGTTACAGTCATCGGGTAGCTCCTGCAAATACTGTGGCCGCAACGGGATCGAAGGTCTCGCTAGCTGGAGAAATTGTCGCTTGCACAAACTCGTCACGGAAATGCTTAAGGGCTGCGGGGAACGGTGTTGCAGCTGCATCACCAAGGGCACAAAATGAGCGACCAGCAATTTGCTCACAAATATCAATTAGCTTGTCCAGGTCTGATTCAGTTCCGTGACCATCTTCAAACCTATGCAGTACATCGCTCAACCACCAAGTACCTTCGCGACATGGTGTGCACTTGCCACATGACTCATGCTTGTAAAACGAAATCCAACCAGTTACAGCGCGGACGACTGATGTGGTTTCATCAAAAATCATTGGCGTACCAGTTCCTAACATGGATCCAGCAGCTGCAATATCTTCGTAGGTAAGTGGAGTATCAAGTAAATCTGGCGTCAACATTGGAACTGAAGATCCACCTGGTAACCAGAACTTAACTTTGTGACCATTGCGAACGCCACCAGCGTGTTCCAGTAATTCGCGCATTGTTATGCCAAGTGGCGCTTCGTAAATACCAGGACGATTAACATGCCCAGAGACCGCGAATAATTTAAAGCCTGGTGACTTTTCAGTACCAAAGGATTTAAACCAATCGACACCGTTATTTACGATGTAAGGAATGTTTGCAATCGTCTCAACATTGTTTACACAAGACGGCGAAGCATATAGTCCAGCAACTGCTGGGAAAGGTGGTTTCAATCTCGGTTGGCCACGACGGCCCTCGAGAGAATCAAGGAGTGCCGTCTCTTCACCACAAATATATGCGCCTGCTCCCGCATGCAGAACTACTTCAAGATCAAAACCTGATCCCATGATGTTCTTGCCTAAATAACCAGCCGCATAAGCTTCGCGAATTGCATTATTAACACGACGGAATACATGTGGTACTTCTCCGCGCAAATAAATGAATGCATGGTTAGCGCGCATTGCATAAGCAGCAATAATGATTCCTTCGATTAGTGCATGTGGATTCGCAAGCATAAGTGGAATATCTTTGCAGGCACCTGGCTCAGATTCGTCTGCATTAACCACAAGATAATGCGGCTTACCATCACCTTGTGGAACAAAACTCCACTTCAAACCTGTCGGAAAGCCTGCGCCACCACGCCCGCGCAAACCCGAATCTTTCACTATTGAAATGATGCCATCGGGACCGGTTGCGAATGCCTTCTTGAAGGCTGTGTAGCCGCCATGACGCATGTAGCCTGAAATTTTGTATGAATCAGTTTCATCCCAATGCGCAGTGAGTACTGGAGTTAAAGTCATTTCTTTACCCCCGGTGCACTTTGGCCAAGTTCTTTAGCGCGATTCAAGCCAGCCAGCATTTCCGCGTCAGCCTGTCCGCCTTCATCAACAAGACCATCATCGAATCCGGCAAGAGTAAGTTCGTTTTCTTTGAAGGTTCTGATTCGCGGCCCACGTGTACTAATTACTTCCTGGCCACTGGCTAATTTTTCAACAACTTCGATGGCAGATTCCGGGGTCATGTTGTCCAAGAATTCCCAGTTCGCAGTCATCACTGGTGCGTGAGTACAAGCTGCCTGGCATTCGATTCGTTCTAATGAAATTTTTCCATCAGCTGTAACCTCGTCATGCCCAATACCTAAACGATTGCTTAGCTTGTCCCAGATCGCATCGCCACCAAGAATTCCACAACCTGGGTTGATGCAAACTCCAATGTGATATTCACCCGCAGGCTTTCTGTGGTACATCGTGTAAAAGGTTGCTACGGCAGCAACTTCAGCAGTCGTTAATGAAAGTTCTTCAGCACAAAGTGAAATTCCGTCGGCGCTTACGTAGCCTTCTTCAGATTGAACTAAATGCAACATTGGCAATAGCGCAGATCGAGCCTGCGGATAACGAGAAATAATTGCTCGCGCCTGTTCCCGAGTTTGTTGTGACAAAGACATTTAGCGGTCAACGCCTCCCATGACAGGGTCAATAGAAGCAACCGCTGCGATGACGTCTGCAATTTGGCCACC
>CANJRK010000025.1 GCA_947476765.1 Actinomycetota bacterium | reverse complement strand
TGCAAATGCGCGCAGTTGGTATTGGCGAACTTATGGCCCGGCTTGAAGCACTTCGCAATTTATTGGCCGCTGAGGGTTTGTTCAACGAGGACAGGAAGCAACCACTGCCATTCCTACCCAGGCGTATTGGATTGATATGTGGACAAGCAAGTGACGCGATGCATGATGTGATTGAAAATGCAAAACGTCGTTGGCCAGATGCACAGTTTGTAGTTCGAGAAGTTGCGGTCCAAGGTGTAAATTGCGTGCGACAGGTTAGCGCGGCACTAACTGAACTAGATGCGATCTCAGATGTCGATGTAATCGTCATTGCTCGAGGTGGTGGGGCTTTTGAAGATTTATTGCCGTTTAGCGATGAATCTTTAATCCGAGTTGTTGCAGGAATCAACACACCAGTGGTTGCAGCAATTGGCCATGAGGAAGATCGTCCGTTAATTGATTATGTGGCTGATTATCGAGCATCGACTCCAACGGATGCGGCACGCAAGATTGTTCCGGATGTGCTCCAAGAACTTTCTGACTTAAGGAATACCCGAGCCAGATTGCAGACTCTGATAACCGGATTTGTAGCTCGACTGGAGCAAGAATTACTTGTTACTAAAAATAGGCCCGCATTAGCTTCGCCAGCAACCTTGATTGATCAAAGACTTCGTGACAATTCTGGTATTCGTAATGCAATCGCACTTCTTGTGGCAAATTACTTGAAATTGGAAACTGCACAGGTACATGGTTTGGGTAAGGCATTGCGAGCGCTTTCACCACAAGGAACTCTAGAGCGCGGATTCTCGATTGTGCGAAATGGCCTAGGCGGAATAGTAAAAAGTTCTACCGACATTGCGGCGGCCGAGGAAGTTAGTATTCGCTTTGCAGACGGTGAACGAGCAGCAAGAATTCTTTAGTAAATATCTACTTAAGTTTTATTCTGAGTCCAAATCACTGTTGGAACCTGGGCGCAAGGCTTCTAGTCTGGCTTTTGCACCAGCAAGCCTTTCTTCGCAGACAGCAGCTAAGCGCTCTCCTTGTTCCCAGAGTGTCACCATATCGTCAAGTGGTAAATCTTTGTCCTCTAACCGAAGAACAACTTCATCGAGCTGCGCCTTTGCATCCTCATAAGTTAAATCAGTTATCGCGTCTTTGGCCATGGCTTAATCCTACGGTTTCGCGGCTTCGAGGGACTGGGCAAAGCGACTTAATTCTTCCCACGGCACTGTTCCAGAAACAACTGTGGTTACTTCGCCTTCAGATTTAACAAATGCTCGAGTTAAAGGCTTTTCAATTTCGCACTTTTGCCATGTGGTGCCAGCAATTTCTGCAGTGGAATCGCACGGTGCGCTGTTTGTGGCCGCAGCAACTATAGATTTAGTTGGTCCATCGCTTTGCCAAAGTGAAACATACTCTCCTGATTCAGTTTGAAAACCTACAAACCACCGTAAGTCGCCGGACTCGCCATAAGTTTCAGGTTCAAATCTGGCACTCGTTGCACGGTATCCACTTGGAATCTCACTTGGTACTGAAATCGGCCAGGTTTGTGAAATCAGCGCATTGGAAACTGCCGCTGAGTAATCAACTGACTGGCTGACCTCTTGCTGGGGACGCCAGGCAATCAACATAATTACTGCAACTGTCGCGCCTACTGCCAACATAGAAAGCACCATATCCCAAACGGTTTCGCGGCCTCGAGGTTTACGGTTTGCCATTTCTCTATTTTGCCTTGTTTCAGATGGCTTCGCGCGCGCACGGTTGCGCATCCACTTGGCAAGTAAAGGATTAGGCTACTGATATGAATTCGTTTAACTACACCGAAATTCTTCCAATTGCCGACCATGAGCCAAAATACCGACTTGTGACCAATGAGGGAATTTCCACCATAAAAATTGGTGATCGAACTTTCTTAAACATAGAACCAAGTGTTTTAGAAAAAGTTGCATATGAAGCGATTCATGATATTTCCCACTACTTACGTACTAGCCATCTTGAGCAACTTCGCAAGATTATCGATGATCCTGATGCTTCACCGAATGATCGTTTCGTTGCTACCGATTTAATGAAAAACGCAAATATTGCAGCTGGTGGCGTACTGCCAATGTGCCAAGACACCGGAACAGCCATTGTGTCTGCAAAGCGTGGTTCACAAGTATTGACTGCTGGACCCGATGAGGAAGCGCTGAGTCAAGGGATCTATGACGCTTACCAAAAACTAAATCTTCGGTACTCTCAACTTTCACCAATGAATATGTGGGATGAGAAAAATACCGGCGACAACTTGCCTGCTCAGATTGAAATCTATTCAGACACTAAACCAGGTCATGAAAACAACTACGAATTGTTATTCATCGCAAAGGGCGGCGGTAGCGCAAATAAAAGCTATCTTTATCAAGAAACAAAAGCGGTTCTGAATCACGATAGTTTCTTGCAATTCATGGATGAGAAGTTACGCCTGATCGGAACTTCAGCCTGCCCGCCATATCACTTGGCCATAGTAGTTGGTGGCACTAGTGCGGAATACGCGCTTAAGGTTTCAAAACTTGCAAGCACGAAATATTTAGATGAACTTCCAACTCACGGCGGCCCTGATGGTAACGGCTATCGAGATCTTGAAATGGAAGCGGAAATTTTAAAACTCACGCAAGGCTTTGGCATTGGTGCGCAGTTTGGTGGGAAGTACTTTTGTCATGATGTTCGCGTTATTAGATTGCCGCGTCACGGAGCATCGTGCCCGATTGCCATTGCTGTTTCGTGCTCAGCAGATCGCCAAGCTTTGGTGAAGATTGATGCCACTGGTGCTTACATCGAGGCCCTCGAAACTGATCCGGCTCGATTCTTGCCGGAAGTTACTGACGAGCACCTTGACGATAATGTGGTGAAAATCGATTTGGATCAACCAATGGATCAAATTCGAAAAACACTTTCTGGCTTGACAGTTAAAACTCGGGTTTCACTAACAGGTTCACTTATTGTCGCGCGCGATTTAGCGCATGCGAAAGTGCTCGAAATGTTAAATCGAGGTGAAGAAATCCCGCAGTACTTCAAAGATCATGCTGTTTACTACGCCGGTCCAGCAAAGACGCCCGAAGGTTATGCCTCGGGTTCGTTTGGCCCAACTACTGCAGGTCGAATGGATGCTTACGTAGATCGATTCCAAAAAGCTGGCGGTTCGTTTGTCATGCTGGCAAAAGGCAATCGAAGCAATTTAGTTACCCAGGCCTGTAAAGAAAACGGCGGGTTTTATCTAGGTTCAATTGGCGGTCCGGCTGCCCGCTTGGCCAAAGACAACATAACTAAAGTTGAAGTTTTGGATTTTCCTGAAATGGGCATGGAAGCAGTTTGGAAAATTGAGGTTAAAGATTTCCCGGCGTTTGTCGTTGTGGATGACAAAGGAAATGACTTCTTTGCTGAAACATTGCGACCAGTAACCTTGAACATTCCAGTTGGGCCGCCGAAATAAAAGTTGCCATTAAGGCTTGAATTTCTTTGCTGGCGGCCAAGGGCTCCAGCCCCGGTCTAACCAGCCTCGATAAGCCACGCGGTCTTGTTGTTCGCAACTAGCTTTCGACGCCTTTTTGGCATATTTCCTGCCGCCATATTTCTTCCAAAATCCCTTAGTTACTTGCCAAGTTCCTTGGTACTTACCTTTTCCGCCTGTTGACTTGCAGTTATTTTTGGATTCCACATATTTTAAATACTTTGTTGTGGGCGAATTTACCCATACCTTAAATGATATTCTCTTACGCTCTTCTTTAGATAAGTTTCGTGTGTGGTCCTCAGCGGTGACAATCATGGCAGCAGTAGCAGGGCTTACAAACCCTGGTTGACTAATTAGTATCGCTATCCCCAAAAGAATTTTGGCCGACGATTGTTTCCAAAACTTCATTATGTTTAATACTTTAACAACTTTGATTTTTAGCTATGCAGGTAGGTCTTCCAGCATCTCAGTTACCAGTGCTGCAATCGGTGAGCGTTCGGATCTCGTTAAAGTTACATGTCCAAACAACGGATGGCCCTTCAACTTCTCAACAACGGCAACTACGCCATCATGGCGACCGACTCGTAAGTTGTCACGCTGAGCCACATCATGAGTTAACACCACTCGACTATCTTTTCCAATACGTGAGAGGACTGTGAGCAGTACGTTTCGCTCCAAAGACTGGGCTTCATCAACAATTACAAATGTGTCGTGGAGCGAGCGTCCGCGAATATGAGTTAGCGGCAAAACTTCTAACATGCCCCGCTCTAAAATTTCATCAATTACATCTCCCGAGGTAACCGCCGACAAGGTATCAAAGACAGCTTGTGCCCATGGTGACATTTTTTCATTTTCACCACCTGGAAGATAACCCAGTTCCTGCCCGCCTACCGCGTATAGCGGACGAAAAATCACAACTTTTCGATGTTGCCTGCGTTCCATCACCGCTTCTAGTCCAGCACAAAGTGCCAATGCACTCTTTCCGGTGCCCGCACGACCGCCCAATGAAACTATGCCGATTTCAGGATCAAGAAGAAGGTCAAGTGCGATTCGTTGTTCGGCGCTACGACCATGTAGGCCAAAAGCCTCACGATCACCGCGAACAAGCTGCAAACGTTTGTCTGCAGTGACTCGGGCCAGCGCACTACCGCGCTCACTCGACAGAACCACACCAGTGTGACACGGATGCTCGCGAGCACTTTCATGATCGATTATCTCTTCACTATAAAGATCATCGATTTCACTTGCACTTACTACAACCTCTGTCATACCTGTCCATCCGCTGGATGGCACAATCTCAGCTCGGTACTCCTGCGCCTCAAGCCCAACGGCTGATGCTTTAACGCGAAGTGGTAGATCCTTGCTAACCAAAACTACGTCGCAACCTTCTTCGGCAAGATTGCGAGCTACTGACAAAATTCTCGTATCGTTATCGCCGAGTCGAAATCCAGCTGGCAGGATTTCAGAATTTGTGTGATTTAGTTCCACACGTATTACCCCACCTTTATCGCCAATTGGCAACGGGGCATCTAATCGACCATGTTTGATTCTTAAGTCATCAAGACTTCGCAGCGCTGACCTTGCAAAGTACCCAAGTTCTGGATGGGTGCGCTTAGATTCAAGTTCGGTAATAACTACAACTGGGATGACTACCTCGTGTTCATCGAATCGGAACAAAGCACTCGGGTCAGAAAGCAAGACGCTCGTATCTAAAACGTAAGTGCGCTTTTGAGTGTTCGATTCGGTCACGCGATCACCCCAGATTTTCAGATTTATCCGTGGGAAGGATCGGTATGGTCCGATACCAATGACCGTAATCCTCTAGCACTTTAGACGGGGTCAGACACGCCGCACCAATACCTTTCATATAAGTAAACTCCCAAACAACAACTCGCCTGTGGTCCATCAGAAGCACACCTACTAATCTGGGGCGCATGGGAAGATTGCGAACGCTTGTGGGTGACATTGCCTACGATCTATATGGTCATCGATTGACCTCAGCTTTACCCAGAGATCAATTACCCGCACACGTTGGTGTCATTCTTGATGGCAATCGACGGTGGGCTGCTGAGATGGGTTCAACCAGTGCTCACGGTCATCGTGCCGGTGGCGAGAAAATTGCGGAATTCTTGGGGTGGTGCGAAGACTTAGGTGTTGAAGTAGTCACACTCTGGTTACTTTCAACAGATAATCTCTCTCGCGACCCCAAAGAGTTGGATGCCTTATTAGAAATCATCGAAGATACCGTAACTTCCCTTGCCGAAACTAAACGTTGGCAGGTACATCCAGTTGGTGCTCTCGAATTACTTCCCGCTCGAACTATCTCAGTACTGAATAAAGCTAAAGATTCGACGGCAGCAGTTGATGGCTTACTTGTAAATGTTGCAGTTGGCTATGGGGGTAGGCAAGAAGTTGTTGATGCCGTGCGGTCACTGCTACATGAGCAATCAGCAGCAGGAATAACACTCGATGAATTGGCTACGACAATCGACATTGAACATATCGCTGCACACCTCTACACGAAGGGACAGCCGGATCCAGATTTAGTAATTCGCACTTCTGGAGAACAGCGTTTGAGCGGATTCCTATTGTGGCAAAGTGCGCACTCGGAATTTTATTTCTGTGAAGCATACTGGCCAAATTTCCGACAAATTGATTTCCTGCGCGCTGTTCGTTCATACGCGGCTCGAAATCGAAGATTCGGAATTTAAGTTCTAGCAGCAATCGCTTTTTGTAATATCGACAAATCCGTTGTTGGTGCGTCACAAACAAATCCCCGACAAACATAGGCTGTGTCCATCGAAGAAACTTGGATTCGATTTTGCATTAGCGGTTGATCATCACCCCAGGCATAAACCATTCCTGGTGCATTGCCCATTCCAACTAATTTTTGCATTGGCGATTTTGGCTTTGCAGTGACTGCAACTTCCCGCGGACCATCTAGCCACATTGCAAACACTGCACTACTCCAGCCAGCAAATCTCGTATGCGTACTAACTAGCGGCACTAGTGCAGGCATAAATGATTCTGCCCATTCCTTCATCGCGAGATCACCTGAAAGTGCCGAATAAGTCAAAGCAGCATCAAGGGCGGCAGCCCAACCAGATGGAGTTACATTGTCTGTTGGGTCGACTTGCCGAGCTGTAACATCTTTCGCTACTGGCGGTACGTCATCAGCAGTGTCTGCCAGTCCGGAATTCTGCTGGAAATGCTTTTGAATGTCGCCAAGTAAAACGCCTGCAAGCTCTCGCCAAGAATCATCGCCATGAACCTGAGCGAGCGACAAAAACGCACTCGCTGTCAATGCCTGATCTTCCAAAACTCCCATGGCGTGTAATCCAGGTTTACCATCGCGCGAAACTCGTACCAATCGATTTGAATAGTCTGAGTTCGCACCAAGATGCACGCTCACCAATAAATCCCCAGCGCGAGTTGCTGCTTCAATCCAATCCGGTCGGTCACATACCGTTCCAGCATCGACTAACGCCCGGATTGCTAGCGCGTTCCAACTCGCCACAACTTTGTCATCACGTCCTGGTCGAGGTCGGTGCTCTCGCGCGTCCGACAACTTCGTACGCAGCTGGTGCCACTTTTCCCAATCATTCGGATCGTTATGTAAAGTCAAAACAGACTTGCCATCTTCGAATGTTCCATCCATGGTTACATTGCATAATTCAGAAATCCAATGCGCATCCTGCTCACCAAGTACTTGGATTAATTCTGCTGGTGTCCATGCGTAAAAGGCACCTTCATGAGAATGTTGCGTAGTTGGATCAATGCTGTCGGCGTCAAGGGCTGCGGCAAAACCACCTTCGGGAGTTAGCAATTCGCGAATTATAAATTCCGCGGTTTCAGTTGTAATGCGGAAGGCTAACTTGCTGCCCGTTAGGCGATACCAATGTGCATAGATCGAAAGTAGCTGCGCATTGTCGTAAAGCATTTTTTCAAAATGTGGCACCGTCCAACTTTCATCTACGCTGTACCTCGCAAATCCACCACCAAGTTGGTCATACATGCCACCACGAGCCATGGCTTCACAGGTATGTTCAAGAATTTGGATAGCTCTTTCATCAATTGGAATCACTTCAAGGATTTGCAGCGCCTGACACCTAAGTAGAAATTCCAATGCTAAAGCTGGCGGAAATTTAGGTGCAGTACCAAAACCACCATTGCCAGGATCGTATGTGGCAGCCAAAGAATCAATGCCACTTATGACCGAAGCGGAAATTTCAGCCCTCGTGAAATCTGGCTTGGCATTTGTTATCAAATCATTGCGAGAACCGATGTGTTCCATGATTCGGGCTGCAGACTCTGAAACTCGTTCGCGCTCTTTAGTCCAGGTGTCGTTCAAGGCTAGTAGTACTTGGGTAAATGATGGCATGCCATGTGATGGGCGTGATGGAAAATAAGTGCCTGCGTACCAAGGCTTTCGATCGTGATCCATCCAAACTGACATCGGCCAACCACCTTGACCAGTCATAGCCTGAGTTGCTTCCATATAAAGTGAATCAACTGCGGGTAGTTCCTCGCGATCAACTTTGATGTTTACGAAATATTCATTCATTAACGCGGCAACGGATGGATTTTCAAAACTTTCATGTGCCATGACATGGCACCAATGGCAAGCGCTATATCCAACGCTTAGGAATATTGGAACATCTCGAGTTCGAGCTAACTCAAATGCTTCTTCACCCCATGGATACCAATCGACGGGATTGTCTGCGTGCTGCAATAAGTAAGGAGAAGTTGAATCCGAAAGACGATTTGTCACATCTTATTGTGGCATTCGAAACGCAACCTGCAAACTGCTGCCCTGTTAGTAGGTTTTGTGCGCGAGGTTATTCATTAATCACAACTGGTCTTGACACAATAACGCCAGATATTAACTGACCAACAAGTGCAAGACCAAGTGCCAGAAATGCCGCAGACCAAGAATTAGTAGCATCACGCAAGAAACCTAAAGTCAATGGGCCCAGCGCTGAAATTAGATATCCTCCACCCTGCATAAATGATCCCAAATCTCTAGCCGTTTCAGGACTTCCTGATCTAAGCAGTACCAAAGTTAAAGCAAGTGGGAATGACGAGCCTAGGCCAATGCCTAGCAAGACAACCCAAAGCCACATTGCACTTGGCCAAAGTCCATAAATTGCAAAACTAAATGTTCCCGCTAACCCAATTGCAAAAATTGCAACAAAACCGATGCACAAACCAACTTGCGATGTGAAACGAGCCGCTAGTGGTGGCACGAATAATCCCGTTGGTAATCCAATTAAAACAAGTACCGCTAATTGCTTTCCAGCGGTGACCGGGTCAGTACCTGCTTCGCGCAAAATTGTTGGCAGCCAGGTATTCATAGAATGAAAATTAATTGATTGAAAGCCAAAGTAAAGCATAAGACTCCATGCCAATGGATTTCGTAATAGCGCTTTCATGTTGTGTGGTGTTGATAAAGGCTCATCTTTAGTGTGCGGATTTCTATAAAGTTGCCAAATCACAAAAACGATTAATGGCAGTATGGCCCACACTTCTAGTGCTTCTCGCCATGAGCCAAGACGATTAGCGAGCGGATAAGTAATCAGGGCAGCTACCGCAGCGGAAAATGAAATTGCGCCGGCAATCATTCCCATCACGCCCCCAATACGTTTCGGGAAATCTCTGCGGGCAATTAACGAAGGGACAACATTTCCAATCGCCACGCCTAATCCGATAATTATGGTTCCCAGATAAAGAACGACGACGAATGGAAGCAAGCGTAAATGTCCGCCAAGAGCCAGTGCCAACAAGCTAATTGAAATGGCTTTATTGGGACTAACTCGATGCAGTAATCTCGGCACAAGTAAAGCGCCAAAACCAAACATTAAAATTGGCAGGGTACTTAGTAGTGAACCTGCTGTTGCAGACAATCCAAAGTCATCCCGAATTTCTGGCAATACCGGACCAACCGAAGTCGTCATAGGGCGCAACGTCATGGCAATAAAAAATAGTGGCAGAGCTTGCCAGATAAAATCTTGTTTTACTTGCGTATTAGTTTCCGACATTCAACTCTCCCAACCGTTCTTAACCTAGTGGTGATGGTCTGCAGTAGCCGACATGGAGGGGCACCCACCCGTCCGACCTGATTTTCGACCCCACATTCGCCTGCCGGAACTTTCGCAGCGTCAATCGCCACTACTAATCCTCGCTGCAGATTTTGACCATCTGGATCAAAGTGCAGGCAGGACTTACATCTAAACCGCACCGTGCTCAACGACCAAAAGTCGTCTTACGTGGACCGCTTTGCCTGCGGCTGGCATCGGCTTATAGCAAACCAACTTCGAAGAACTGCTTTGC
>CANJRK010000024.1 GCA_947476765.1 Actinomycetota bacterium | reverse complement strand
TTTGGCAAGTTCGGCAACTAATTCAGGTGATGGGCCAAACGGATTCTCGTTTGTGTTAAGTCGTACTGGGACATCGAATTGAGGTGCGCCATACGGCGAACGGCCAACTAGATCACTGCGAATTGGTAAGGCATTCACTGTGATCGGATCTCTATTGCAGCAGCGTGACCAGGTAAGCCTTCGGAATTGGCTAACGTGACTACAGTTTTGGCGATTTCACTTAGAGCGGCTTCGGTGTATTCAACATAATGAATGCCGCGCAAAAAAGATTGCACAGAAAGTCCAGACGAGTGACAGGCGCATCCCCCAGTTGGTAGCACATGGTTGGACCCAGCAGCGTAATCGCCTAGCGAAACTGGCGACCAGTCCCCAATAAATATGGCACCGGCATTATTGACCCGTCGGGCAACGGCGGCGGCATCCCTTGTGTGAATTTCTAAATGCTCAGCCGCATAGGCATCGATCACATTTAAGCCATGATCTATGTCATCAACTAGAACGAATGCGCTTTGCTGACTAGTTAAAGCAACCCTGATTCGCTCGTGATTCATGTTGGTTGGAACGAGTCGTTCTAAGCTCGCCCGAACATTGGCAATTAATTCAGGACTGTCAGTAACTAATACTGAAGCCGCAACAACATCATGTTCAGCTTGGCTGATTAAATCCGCAGCTACGAAATCTGGATTTGCAGAATCATCAGCCAATATCGCAATTTCAGTTGGCCCAGCTTCTGAGTCAATTCCAATTAAGCCCTTTAGTAATCGCTTCGCAGCAGTGACGTATACATTGCCAGGACCAGTAATCAAATACACCGGTTCAATTTCAATTTCATCTGTTGCGCCATAAGCCATGAGTGCAATTGCCTGGGCACCGCCGGCTGCATAAACCTCAGTGACACCAAGAAGTGCACAAGCTGCCAAAATGGTTGGGTGCGGCCAGCCGCCAAAATCTTTTTGTGGTGGCGAACAGACAACAAGCGAAGGTACGCCAGCGATTTGTGCAGGTACAACATTCATGATCACGCTACTTGGATATACATAAACTCCACCTGGGACATAAAGTCCTACACGCTGGACAGGTAACCACCGTTCGCTCACGGTGCCGCCTGGCGCAACCGCTACCGTTGATTCCTCTCGGCGTTGGTGTTCATGCACAATCTTGACTCGCCGGATTGCTTCTTCAAGGGCGGCTCGGATGTCTGGATCAAGCTCGGTAAGTGAGCGATCAATAACTTCCTGGGGAACTCGAATCTGCGGCGCAGTAACACCATCAAATTTTGCAGACCAATCTTGAACTGCAGCCACTCCCCGGTCTCGCACGTCGTTAACAATCGGGCGAACTTGTTCGACAACTGAATCTAAGTCGGCTTTTGCGCGTGGGACTACATTGCGCAGGTCAACTGCTCGGCGAGACCCACCGCGTAAATCCAACGTCGACAACATATATGCAAGTTTACCTTGAATTTCAAGGCATAGGATTTACTGATATGGCGACAGGAACTCCAGCAACTTCATTGCTGACTAAGGCCGGTGTGAAGTTTATTGCGCACGAATACCAGCATGACCCGGGTGCTGCGTCATTTGGCTTAGAAGCCGCCGAGAAGCTTGGGTTTGAACCAGCTCAGGTTTTTAAGACACTGATTGCCTCAGTTGACGATTACTTTGCCGTAGCAATCGTTCCAGTTGATCAGCAAGTGAGTTTGAAATCACTTTCTCGAGCCTTAGGGGCAAAGCGTGCAACTATGGCCGACCCGGCCCAAGCTGCGCGGATGACTGGATATGTGGTGGGTGGTATCAGCCCACTTGGTCAAAAGAAACTATTGCCAACTGTGATCGCCGAATCTGCCAAATTATTTGAAACTATTTTGGTTAGTGGCGGCAAACGAGGTTTCGATATTGAAATTTCCCCGCTAACACTTGCAGAACTGGTATCTGGTCAGTTTGCTGATATCGCAAACTAAATTAAGTTGGCTGCAGTGTTGGTGCTTCCAGACAAGCAGCACCCAATAAGGCCTTTAAATCTGCAAACAGCGATGGCGAAGGAGCGACTCGAAGTTTGTCATCTGTTTTTACCGATACAAATTTCTCAGCTTGAACCACAGTTAGGTGTACTTCGGTAGTGCCTGGGTGGGCACTCAGAATTTGACGCAAGGAATCCATTACGGCTGCATTTACTCGGGTTTCTGGGATGTAAATGTTTACTGGGCCTGAATATGCAGCACTGATATCAGGGACTGAAATTTCCAAGGCAGCCACGCGAGGGCCTTCGTCATCTCGCTTATCGATACGCACCTTCATCAACAAAATGGCATCTTCATTAAGCATTGCAGCAACTTTGTTGAAAGTGTTTGGCCAAACCATTACTTCGACAACACCTTCAAGATCTTCGAGGGCAACAATTGCCCATCGATCACCGGAGCGCTTTGTGGTCTTGAGTTGCACACTGCTTACTAAGCCACCCAAAGTTACTACCGCGCCATCCGATGCATCTGCAACGCCAGATATTGGCATCGAGGTACTCATTGCCAGGACATGCTCTACGCCAAACAGTGGATGGTCACTCACGTAAAGACCAAGCATGTCTCGTTCTTGGGCCAGCAATGTTTTCTTGTCCCACTCATCTAGTGAGATGTTCACTTCAACGCCACCTATGGCATCATCTGAATGATCATCTGATGTGCCAAACAAATCAAATTGCCCGATGGCTTCGGCTTTCTTGGTGTCTAGTACCGAATCAACAGATTCAATATGGACAGCAAAAAGTCCGCGTCTAGTGTGCCCTAGCGTGTCAAAAGCCCCAGCCTTGATTAATGATTCAATCACTCGCTTATTGCAAACTTGAACATCAACTTTTGCCAAAAAATCGCCAAATGAAGTAAATCTGCCTTTTTTGGTACGACTTACTTTTAATGATTCAACTACGTTGACGCCAACATTTCGCACTGCGGCTAACCCGAAGCGAATGTCAGTTCCAATTGCGGTGAAGTCAACATCTGATTCATTGACATCCGGAGGTAAAACCTTAATGCCCATTCGACGACACTCATTCAAATAAACAGCAGACTTATCTTTGTCATCTTTTACGCTGGTCAGCAATGCAGCCATATATTCGGCGGGGTAATTAGCTTTGAGATACGCCGTCCAATAAGACACCAAGCCGTATCCCGCACTGTGGGCTTTGTTAAATGCGTAATCAGAGAACGGAACAAGGGTTTCCCATAATTTATTTATGGCAACTTGCGAAAATCCACGTTCTTTCATGCCGGCTTCAAATGGCTCAAATTCTTTATCAAGAATTTCTTTCTTTTTCTTACCCATAGCGCGACGCAAGAGATCTGCTTGCCCAAGTGAATAGCCCGCTACTTCTTGGGCAATTGCCATAACTTGCTCTTGATAAACGATCAACCCATAGGTATCCCCAAGAATCGCAGACAACGGTTCAGCTAAGTCCGGGTGGATTGGAACTTGGACTTTGCGCTTATTTTTGTAATCGGCATAGTCTGTGTGGGCATTTACACCCATAGGACCTGGTCGATACAAAGCCAAGACTGCAGAAATATCTTCGAAGGAATCAGGATTCATCGAGCGCAATAGCGAACGAATTGGTCCACTATCTAATTGGAATACCCCGAGAGTGTCGCCACGAGCAAGTAATTCGTAGGTTTTCTTATCATCCAAAGTAAGTTCTTCAAGCACGACACTTTCATCACGATTGCTTGCAATATTTAGCAAAGTGTCATCCAGGACAGTTAAGTTTCGCAGACCCAAGAAATCCATTTTTAGTAGACCAAGAGACTCGCAAGCTCCCATATCAAATTGGGTAATGATTGCCCCGTCTTGATCCCGGCGCCAAACGGGAAGCACATCCATGAGTTCTTCTTTACAAAGAATTACGCCAGCTGCGTGTACTCCTGGTTGGCGTTTTAAGCCTTCGATGCCACGGGCAGTATCAACAACCGCCCGCACGTCAGAGTCATCTTCGTAAAGCTCGCGAAATTCGCCCGCCTCGGCATAGCGATCATGCTCTGGATCGAAAATGCCCGAGAGCGAAATGTCCTTACCCATCACGCCTGGCGGAATTACCTTAGTAATTTTGTCGCCTAATGCGTAAGGGAAACCAAGTGCGCGCGTTGCATCCTTAACGGCCGCTTTGGCTTTAATGGATGCATAGGTAATGATCTGGGCAACTCGCTCTTCGCCATATTTTTGAGTGGCGTAACGAATCATTTCGCTACGGCGACGTTCATCGAAGTCGATGTCTATGTCTGGCATAGATATACGCTCTGGGTTCAGGAATCGCTCGAATAGCAGTCCATGCTTAATTGGATCTAATTCAGTGATGCCAAGTGCCCAAGCAATTAACGCACCGGCTGCAGATCCACGACCGGGCCCTACTCGAATACCTTCGTCACGCGCATGACGACATAAGTCAGCAACAACTAAGAAGTAGCCCGGAAAGCCCATCTGTTCCACAACTGCTAATTCAAACTTTGCTCGCTCCAGATGTTCTTGCGGAATGGTTCCACCATTAAATCTGCGCTTTAATCCAATTTCGACTTCTTTTACTAGCCAGGTATTTTCCGTTTCGCCTTTAGGCACTGTAAAAGCTGGCAGCAAGTCTTGACCTTCAACAAAATTAATGTTGCAGCGTTCAGCAATCAATAAAGTGTTATCGCAGGCATCTGGTAATTCCCGCCATACCTCGCGCATTTCGGCTGCGGTTTTAAGGTAGAAATCCTGAGCATCAAACTTGAAACGTTTTGGGTCGTCCATGGTTGATCGAGTACCAATACAAAGCAAAACTTCGTGCATACGGGCATCTTCTGGATATACATAATGTAAATCATTGGTGGCAACTAATTTAAGGTTTAACGTCTTGGCAATCTTTAACAGATCCTCGCGGTGTTTACGTTCAATGCCTAATCCGTGATCCATTAGTTCAACAAAATAATTTTCTTGACCCAAGATATCTCGCATAGTAGCTGCGGTACTCAAAGCCTTTTCGTAATTGCCAGCCTGCAACCAGCGATTAACTTCACCGGATGGGCAGCCGGTGGTTCCAATGATGCCTTTTCCATATGTTTCTAAAAGATCAGCATCAAAACGTGGTTGATAGTAATAACCTTCGAGACTTGCCTTACTGGAAAGCCGAAAGAGATTGTGTAACCCGACATTGTTTTCAGCCCAAAGTGTCATGTGCGTGTAGTTGTATCGACCGCGCCCAGCGCCATCTAGCGATGTGTCATCTACGGCTGGGGTTCCGAAATCAAAGGGTGCGCGAAGCTGGCGGCCTTGTGGGGCGAAATATCCTTCGATGCCAATTATTGGCTTTACGTTGGTTGCCTTAGCTTTTTTCCAAAATTCAAAAGCGCCGTATAAATTGCCATGATCAGTCATTGCAATGGCTGGCATACCTAATTCATCGGCCTTGGAAAACAAGTCAGTTAGGCGCGCAGCCCCATCCAGCATGGAGTACTCGGTGTGCACGTGTAGATGCACGAACGAGTCATTACTCACAGAATTTGTTCCTTTTAATGCAGTGGGTTAAGTACGCGAGAGGAAGGACGCTCCCCTAGGTTACCTGCGGCCTGTGACAACCAGTGGCAGCGGGTGAATTCGTGGCTAGAGGTTTCGGGCTAATTCCAAGGATCGCGCCAGATCTGGTGCATATTCGGAATGAAAGGTCACTCGTTCGCCAGTTACTGGATGCTCAAACCCAAGTCGGACCGCGTGCAGCCATTGTCGATCAAGCTTCAATTTGGCCGCAAGTGTTGGGTCCGCGCCATAGGTTAAATCTCCACAGCACGAATGGCGCAAGCCAGACATATGTACGCGGATCTGATGGGTTCGACCGGTTTCTAGGTGCACTTCAAGCAATGAGGCATAGGCAAAGGATTCCAAGGTGTCGTAATGCGTGATGCTTGGTCGCCCACCATTCATGATGGCAAATCGATATGACGATGTCGGGTGTCGATCAATTGGCGCGTCAATAGTGCCATTAATTGGATCTAGCCGGCCCTGAATCAGGGTGTGGTAAATCTTGTCAACCGTTCGATCTCGAAATTGATCTTTGATGCTGACATATGCACGTTCAGATTTGGTAACGACCATCAAACCGCTGGTGCCAACATCTAGTCGATGCACAATTCCTTTTCGCTCCGAAGGTCCATAGGAAGTTAAAACAGTTCCCATCGCTTCGAGTGACCCAGTCACAGTAGGTCCAGACCAACCCTGACTTGGGTGAGCCGCTACGCCAGCTGGTTTATCAATTACAACAAATGATTCGTCTTCATAAACAATGGGTAGCACAACAGTCGGCTCGGCATCATGCAAGTCAGGATCAGGTAAATCAACTTCAATAACATCTCCAAATGCCAAGCGCGCACTTTTTTGTGCGACCTTGGCATTGATAGTTACTCGCTTGTCATCGATCATGGCTACGCAACTGGCACGGGATTCCCCGGTTAAGCGAGAAAGTGCAACGTCACAACGCTCTCCCTCAAGTGATTCGTCGATTGGCCAAGTACGAATCATGATGGGTCCGAACTGTTTGCTTCAGGCATTGCATCGGGGGTTTGATACTCAACGCCACGAATCGAAAGCACAACCATTGCAACGGCGGAAACTACAACTGCACTATCGCTGATGTTGAACATCGGATAATTAGGAAGCGAAATAAAATCCACTACATGACCATGAAACGTTTCCGGACTCCGAAAAATTCGATCTATCAAATTACCTAACGCGCCACCCAGCAAGCCACCTAATGCAATTGCCCAAGCCCGATTAGTAACACCTTTAGCTAAAGCCAAAATTGAAATACTGACTGCGATAGCAATTATCGTAAATACCCAGGTCACGCTGGTGCCAAATGAAAATGCCGCACCGGGGTTGCGCACAAATGACAATTTAAGAAAATCGCCAATGATTGGTATCTCGGGTTGGTTTTCTAATTTCGCTACTGCCCATACTTTGGTTGCGATATCTAGTACCAAAACTAGAAGTGCAGTTAAGAGCAGGTGGCGACGATACACGACGTTAGGAACGGTCTTCACGCTCACGGCAAGGCATACACATTGTCGCGCGCGGGTTTGCTTCCTGTAACCGCAATTTACCGATCTGCTTACCACAGTTTTCACAAGCACCGTATGTGCCAGCATCAATTCGTTCTAATGCGCGATGAGTCTGGTCTAGTAGATCTTTTTTGTTTGAAAGTATTGAAATTTCATGTTCGCGCTCGAAAGTCTTGGTACCAGCATCAGCTTGATCGTCACCAGCACCTTCGCCACTTTCCATAATCAAGTTATGAAAACTTTGTTCAGCTAAAACAATTTCAGCAGTTAGTTCTTCTGCTTCCTTAAGAAGAGTTTTGCGAACCGCATTTAATTCAGTCTTGGTCCAATTCGATTCGTCTTCTTGCACAACTGGATGCTTCGGTGCTGCTTTCTTGCCAGGAATTGCTTTGCGAACGGATGGCAACCCAACTGAACCGATTGGGTTAATAACTTGTACCGGAGGACCCGCTAATGCAGCAGCCGCAGCAGCTTCAGCTTTGGCGATTGCCGCAAGTTGAGCTTTAGTAATTTTTGGTTCCTTTACAACTACAGGCTTTGGTTCGGCCGCTTTCTTTACTGGCTTAACTGGTGCCTTCTTTGCAGGAGCTTTTTTAGCAGGGACTTTTTTGGCAGGTGCCTTCTTTGCGGGGGCTTTCTTGGCTGCCTTGGCAGGAGCTTTCTTGGCTGGGGCTTTTTTCTTGGCACTCGAGGCAGCGGACTTCTTCGTTGCCTTTGTGGCAGCGGACTTCTTAACCGCTTTAGCCTTAGCTGGTGCCTTCTTAGCTGGTTTCGCAGCCATTGATTTACCCCTTTAAATAACGTTCGAGTCTCTAGACTCTACCGAGTCGTAGTTCAAAAGCTCGCTTGACGGTACGCTAAAACCGATTTTCTGGCAATTTTTGAGCGCTGGCTGGGGTTTTGGACCAAAAGTTCAGACTAGGTGCTGGCTTTTAGTGGCTTTGCCCGATGCATAAATTCGTGAGTTTTCCCAGTAATCTTTACTACTAGTCGGCAAAACGATGAGGAAGACACATCGCGCAGCCAACGGCGCCATAAGAGCGAATTGGGGACGGTGCGAGCCCAAGGGTGCTGAACTGCGAGATATCACTTCTGAGTTGCCTCGAAGAACGGTCAAATGACCCAGTAGAACGAGCACACTGACTAAAACTTAAGTGGATTGTGCACATTGCTTAGTCGCAGATTGCAAAGTCAACAAGGGTGGTACCGCGGGCATGGCTAACCAGTCATCTCGTCCCTTGACTAGATCGTTAGTACCTTCGGGTGTTAGCGGCGACTCAAAGGCGACAGGAATTACTGATGGCATACCGCGATGTACCCGCGAAAATTGATCTACCAGCGATGGAGCATGAGGTGCTCTCGTATTGGAAAGACAATGACATCTTTCATAAATCTTTAGCCCGGACAAATGACGGTCCCCTTTGGGTTTTTTATGAGGGCCCACCAACTGCAAATGGTATGCCAGGAACGCACCATGTTGAAGCACGAGTGTTTAAGGATATTTTTCCACGCTACCGCACCATGAAGGGATACCGAGTTCCGCGTAAAGCAGGTTGGGACTGTCACGGTTTGCCAGTGGAGTTAGCTGTTGAAAAGGAACTTGGTTTTACCGGTAAACAAGACATTGAAAAGTATGGCATTGCAGAATTCAATGCTCGCTGTAAAGAGTCAGTGCTTCGACATGTTGATGAGTTTGAAGCCATGACTTCACGTATGGGTTACTGGGTTGACATGGACCAGGCGTACTGGACTATGGATGAGCAATACATCGACAGTGTTTGGTGGAGCCTAAAGCGAATTTTCGATAAAGGCCTGTTGGTTCAAGATCATCGTGTGTCCCCTTACTGCCCTCGTTGTGGAACCGGATTATCAGATCACGAGTTAGCCCAAGGTTATGAAGATGTAGTTGATGCATCCGTTTACGTGCGGTTTCCAATTACCAGTGGCGCGTTGCCGGAAAAATACCAGGGTATTTCACTTCTAATTTGGACGACGACTCCATGGACTTTGATTTCAAATACTGCCGCTGCAGTTAACGCTGAAGTGGATTACGTCGTTGCGCAGGCTGCGGATGGTGAACATTTCGTTATTGCCGCAGCCTTGCGTGAAAAAGTTTTAGGGGAAGAGTCGCGCGTCTTGGAAACCATAACGGGACGTGACCTAGAAGGTACTTCTTATCAAAGACCTTTCAACTGGGTTGAGTTTCCAGAAACAGATGCACCGATTCATACTGTGCTGCTTGCTGACTTTGTTACCACCGAAGACGGCACAGGAATTGTGCACGAGGCACCTGCATTTGGCGCCGAGGATCTTGCACTTTGTCGCTCGTATGGCCTTCCTGTGGTTAATCCAGTGCTGCCTAACGGAACCTTTGAAGCTGGTATTCCAGAAGTTGCTGGAGTATTTTTCAAGACGGCCGATCCGCGATTAGTTGAACTGCTGCAGGAAAGTGGCTTGCTTTATCGGCACTTGCCTTATGAGCACTCCTATCCTCATTGCTGGCGCTGTCATACTGCGCTGATCTATTACGCCCAGCCATCTTGGTACATCAAAACCACCGCCATTAAAGATCAATTGATTGCCCAGAATGAATCAACTAATTGGTTCCCGGAAACCATTAAATGGGGTCGCTACGGTGACTGGCTCAATAACAACGTGGACTGGGCGCTTTCCCGAAATAGATATTGGGGCACCCCGCTTCCGATTTGGCGTTGCGATGAGGGTCACCTAACTTGCGTTGGTGGACGACGTGAATTGGCCGAAATTGCTGGTGACCACACTTTGACAATTGATCCGCATCGTCCGTTTGTTGATGATGTTACTTTTGCTTGTCCAGAATGTTCCGGAGTAGCAACACGTGTGCCTGAAGTCATTGACTGTTGGTATGACTCCGGTGCTATGCCATTTGCGCAGTGGGGCTATCCAGAAAACAACAAAGAGACATTTGAAGCCAGCTACCCAGCAGACTTTATTTGCGAAGCTATCGATCAAACACGTGGTTGGTTCTACACTTTGATGGCAGTTGGCACATTGGTATTCGATGAGTCCTCGTACGAAA
>CANJRK010000023.1 GCA_947476765.1 Actinomycetota bacterium | reverse complement strand
TTGCGCCAGGTCGCAAAATTACCGGGAATTCATCAAGTGCCAAAACGATTGTGGACTCAAGGCCAACTTCGCATTCACCACCTTCCAGAATTAAATCTTGGTGAGCATCAAGGTATTGTCCTAAGTCAGTTGCCACGTGGGCAGAAGTTGTCGGGGAGACGTGGCCAAATCTGTTTGCACTGGGAGCAACTAAGCCAAGGACGCCGATAGCTTTCAACTCAGTTAAAACCTGTTGGGCGATTGGATGGCTTGGCACGCGAACTGCAACAGTGTCTTGCCCACCAGTTACTGCATCACTTGCTAACTGTGTACGTATCCCGACAATAGTTAGCGGGCCCGGCCAAACTTGCTGGGTCAAGGTGATCGCCCATAGTGGCAGATTAGCTATCCATTGCGACACCTCACTGGCCGTTGCAACATGCACAATCAAAGGGTGATCAGCTGGACGCTCTTTTGCTTCAAATACCCGAGCAACCGCATTAGCATCTAGGGCATTTGCGGCTAGACCATAAACGGTTTCAGTTGGTATCGCGCATAGCTTGCCTTGGGCCAATGCTTTGACCGCAACGGAAATATCAGTGGTTACCGTCACGGCCTATCCCCACCAAAATGCCGTGGCAATACCTAGGTACAAAGTGATTAGTGCTGCACCTTCAAACCATGTTGATTCACCATCAGACACAACAATGATTGCGATAAACACCGCCATGAACATAACGCCGAGTAGAAGAGGTGAAAGTACCAAAGTGAAAGTTGCAGCTCCGACAAGTGGTGCAGTTAATGCAATGAGCGGTGCCACAATCATCGCAACTTGCACTGGTGACTGCAGAATAATCTGCATCGCATAACTTTGTTGATTCTTGGATGCTAACTGCACACCAACAAAACTTTCCACTGCGTTGCTAGCCAGGGCCACAATTATCAAGCCAGCAAATGCCTCGGAGATCCCAAGGCTTGCCATGGCAGTCGGTAACTCGTCTACGAACCAGCTCGAAACAACTAAGGATCCGATCGTTGCTACTAAAACCATCAATGTTGCGATGTTTAATGGCCACTGGCCATGCTCATCCACTTCACTAGCGGCAGCCAGTGCTTCGCGCGTTCCAGTAACTGGTGATTCATGATTTGCATTTCGAATTGTGTCAGGAATTGAAGCTAGGAATAACACAATTAGTAACAGTGAAATTACCACAGTTACTTCGCGCTCAAATTCAACTGCAGGAGTATTAAATGATGCTGTTAACGAAGGAATTGCTAACGCAAATACTGACAGTGCCAACAACATACTGAGTTGCCGTGCTGCAGCTACATTAAAACTTTGGCGGCCAAACTTTCTACCGCCGACAACGAAAGCAATACCCATTACCAATAAAATATTCGCAATGATCGAACCAACAATTGTGGCCTTAACAATTTCGTAAAGCCCAGCTCGCAAAGCGAACAGAATAACAAATATTTCTGGCAAGTTTCCAAGCAGCGATTGCAGCAAACCATTAGCGCCTCGGCCCAACCTGTCGCTGATAGCCTCCACGCTGCGAACTACTAGTCGAGCAAGCGCACCGAGTGCAATTGCCGAAGCAATGAAAGAGAGCACCGGATTTCCAGTGGTGTTGTGCAAAATCCCGGCCGCAATCGAAATTCCCATAACAATGGCAATTAAGCGACGATCCGAGTTACTGAGTACTGCCAGGCCATGTGGCCGATCCACTGTAATAGTGGCTATTTCAGTTTGCCGTGCAGCTCTGCGACCTCGAGCTTGCGCACGAGAATCCTTTTTAGACTCTGGCTTGGGATCAACTCTGCGACGTGACATACGTTAAATCTTACCGTTTTTACGATTAATCAATTTAGCCCTGATTTGCTACACGTAAGCCAATTCAATCTGACTAATCATTTGTAATCGAAGCTCCTGCGCACGCTTTGCAAATTGCATTTGACGGGTTGCAAACTCATCCCGTCCAGCCTGGGTCTCTACTGGAATTGGAATTACACCCAAATCTGACAAGTCATAAGGGGCAACTTGCATGTCAACAGCCCGAATATCCCTTGCTAACTCAAAAGCTAAGCGAACAAGTTGCGATCCAAAAATGGGCGCCAGACGTTGCGCATGTTTATACAAATCCATGTTGGCATGTAGGCAACCAGGTTGCTCTACTTCTTTTTGATCAATTCGAGTCAGTTGTAACGGATTTAGCGGCGCAGCAATCGGAGTGAAAAATCTAAACGCATCAAAGTGCGTGCACCGTAAACCAACTTCGTCGATAGTGGCTCTGATTGCTTCTTGACTAAGGCGCAATGGCCACTTTTCATGTCGCACTTCTTCAGCGCCAAGCACCATTGCCCATTCATGCAGGCCAAAACATCCAGTCCGTAACGGTCGCTCTTTCGTCTTTTGCAAAAATGACACTAGCTCCAGAGCAATAGCTTCATTCTTGCTCAGCCAGTCTGGGCGAATTTGAATTTGCCCTGAGACTAGTGCGTAGCCGCCAACTGGAAATTCTTCGAAATCTAATTCAGTAGCTTCCAGGGCGTAACCAAAGCCAGGATGCCAAATCAAAAGTTTGTTAGTGCTGATTGGGTAATACTCAAACAAGAAATCATCAACTGGATGACTTTGCTGCAGCGAACGCCGCTCTAGTCGTGGAGTAACCCATGGCAAGACTACGTTTCGATGTGCTTCGCGCAACTCCTGCCACTGTTGCGCCGATAAGACTTTGTAACTCATAGCTGCTAACTCGCGAAGTCGGTAACTACTTGACTATGGCCATCAATGCAATGATCAACTACACCGCGACCAAGCAGCGCGCCCACAACATTCCCAGTTCCGCAATATGCACCGATTGCCCAAAGCCCTGGCTGTACCTGCTCCACTATCGGAAGTCCAGATTCGGTATAGCTAACGATGGCGGCCCAATGGTGTTCAATCACGGCATTGATACCGATCGAATGCAATTTAGTTTCAAGATAATCGCGCATCTCTTGGGTTGGTTCCGCTACGTCGGTAGCTTCTTGAGCTAACGCAATATCTCTGCCACCACCAATAGCTATTCGACCGTCGGGTAGTTGCTGCCAGTAGTCCCAACCTTGACGGGTATACACCGCATACTTCAGGGCTACGGATTTAACTGGCACGGTAGAAATCATTTGCAGTCTGGTGGCTTGAATCCGCTGGGCTAATTCGGGCACAGCTTTTCCTAAGTTGCCATCAATCGCGGCCAAAATGTGGGGCGCACGAATGCTGCCCTGTGCTGTTTTCACGATGCCAGATTGCAATTCGATGGCGGGGGAGTTAGTAAAAATCTGAGCGCCAGCAGCTACTGCCAGATTTGCAAGTTGCACTGCACGTTTTGCAGGATGAAATACGCCATCTGTTGGAATCAAAATTCCTTTACCTTGCTCGCCGTCGTAATCCAGCACTGGATAGCCATCAGCAATAAGTGCATCGCGATGTGCCATAACATCTGCAAGTTCCTCGGAGTCTTCGCCGGTGCGCAAAGCACCAATTCGCGAAATTGCATCAGGGGTCGTAATTTCGATGCGATCCATTTCATCTAAAGTGTGTTGATACAACACCATGGCGCGCGCTCGCCCAAGTTCTTGCCGTACATTGTGATGGAAATCAGCGATACCCGCTAATAGCAATCCGCCATTTCTCCCAGCAGCCCCGGCAGCAATTCGATCAGCATCGATTCCGATTACTTTTAGACCTCGTTGAGCGCCGTGCAAGAGCGCAGTCAGACCAGAGCCGCCAAGGCCAACAACTACAAGATCGGCCTCGAGGTTTTCGGTCAGCTTCGGAAATTGTGGGCGATCTATGCCAATGTCCCATACGATTCCCATGAAATTCCTCAACTGACTTTAAGTGCTGGAGTTGTGATTAGGTTTTTTGTCTCGCTAGTAACAGCATAGGAGTATGAGTTCGACACCTGAGAATCCTGAGCTAAAAAGCGCGGATCTACAAGCACAAAGTGCAGCTCGACTGCGTGCGCTTTTAGATGAGGTAGAACTCACACCTGAGCAAACTAGTGATGACATCGCGCCGGCAATTAATCGCGATAATGAATTACTTGAAGACGTGCCACCACATCACGGAAGTTAACCGAAGTCTGCAGGGTTACTTCGTAGGCAATAGCGCAAGGGTGAATCCTTGCGCGTTCATATTTCCAGCTATATCAATTGCTGCCAGCGAATCAACGGCAACGATAATTCCACTTGCGGAGCTACCCGTAGAAAACATGGTTCCATTTTCAGACGAGCCCAGTGAAAGAATTATCGCTCGCGAAGCGACAAGGACACCGGTATTTAAACCATCGGTTGATGTGGCGTAAATATCTACTTGCGCGCCAGGGGACAAGAGTGAAAGATTCGTGCTGCTATGCACTGACAAAGATATTGCAACAAAGTCACCAGGCAATCCTGCTAGTAACGCAGTGCCCATTAGGTCACTGGCACTAATGGGCTGATTGGCTGCAAGAGGTCGAGCTAAAGTTTTCCCAATAATCTGATCTGGATTTGAGATCACTGTTGACCAAAGTTGATTCTTAGCAACTTCACCAGTTGAAAAATCATTAACAGTTAACTTGCTGCCGGCAGCCAAGTCTTTGCTCGCTACAAAGACCTCAACACCTGGTTTGGGTGCCAAGATACTGGTAATTAATAGCACTCCCAATCCCGCCAGAACTGCTGAGATGGAACGCCGATACCGAACCAGTAGTGGATAGTACTTGCTAACAAATTCGTGGTTTTTCATAGTTGTGCCACGATAAATCTTTTCTGGAATTCGCCACTTAATTTGTCCACAGGTACGATATGACAGAACCTGAAAGGAAATCATGCCTACCTATCAATACTTATGCGGCGAGTGTGACGCTCCGCTCGAGGTAGTGCAATCATTTTCCGATGACGCATTAACCACTTGCCCAGAATGCAAAGCTGAAGCGCTAAAGAAGGTTTATGGATCTGTTGGTGTGGTATTCAAGGGTTCAGGTTTCTACCGAAATGATTCCAAGGCGACGACTTCCCCAAGTTCGACAGATGCCAAAACTGCGACACCATCATCGCCAAGTGCTGCTTCGCCTGCCCCGAGTGCGCCCGCTAGTACTCCAAGTGCAACTTAACTGTGATTAGGTTCGGAGTTTATGCTGCCTTAGGTGCAGTGTTTGGTTCCTTGGCACGACTTGAAGTTTCTTACCTAGTTCAGCGTCCAAGTGAAACATCATTCCCATGGGCTACTTTTACCGTGAACGTAATTGGCGCACTAGTAATTGGCCTAGTGGCCAGCCAACCAAGCATTATGAATAACGAAGCTCGAAGACATTTTGTAGTAACCGGAATTCTTGGTGGCTTTACAACTTTCTCTGCAATCGCAGTTGAGACTTTACAACTTGCAACCCAGCCGATTATTTCCATCTCATATGTGATTGCCACTTTTGCAGTGGGTATTGCCGCTACTCACATTGGTCATTTTGTGGGAGCTAAAAAATGAATCTAATTCTTTTTATTTTCGCGGCTGCTCTAGGTGGCTTTCTAAGATTTATCCTTGAGTATTACCTGCCACCTGTGGGGACTTCGGCATTTCCACGCGCCACATTGATCGTAAATGTTCTGGGTGCTTTTTTATTAGGTCTTGTCTTAGCGCTGCCGGGGGAATGGCAAATTATTTTGGGAGTTGGGCTCTGTGGCGCGCTGACCACTTTCAGTGGCGTTAGTTTGCAACTACATAGACGCCTTAAGTCCTTAGCCTTTGGTTCTGCGTTGATTTATTCAGTCACACTTATTGCAGGTGGAGTAATTGCTGCTGGAGCTGGTCTGACAATTGGCCGACTGGTTTTCGGTTAAGTCGCTACCCAAGTAACGGCTGTAGGAGTCACGATGACATCAATAGATGCATCATGAGATTCACTTGGGACAGAATCATCAACTTCATCGTCAAAAACTAAACAGATACGCAACGGTCCGCCCTGGCGGTGTGGCAACAGATTCGCTAAAGCTCGGTCATAGTAACCAGCACCTCGACCAAGGCGAGTGCCATCAAGGCCAACTCGTAACGCCGGAATGATGATTGCACCGGCAGAACTCAAATCAATTTGCGAAATTGTTGGTTCCAAAATCCCGTATGAGTTCTGGGTTAACGCATCGTCATCGTAACCCCAAGCCAAAGTATTCCCAGCCTTCATCACGGGAAGTGCGACTGACTTACCAAGTGCGCGAAGCTGGACTCGCAGTTTTGTCGTTGGTGGCTCCGTGGACATTGCAACAAAGCAGGTGACTAGTTGGCCAGGGCACAGTTGGCTCCAATCGTGAGCAGCTATCGCATTCCCAGCAGCGACAATCTCACTATTTTCGCGCGCAGATCTGGCCTCGATCGATTGCTGGCGAACTGTGTCTTTGGAACGACTTACCATTCCCTAACCGTATTGCCAGTAAAGTCGACGTATGGGCAACAGGGGCAGTATTTATAAAGCGGTGATTCCGGTTGCTGGGTTAGGCACCAGATTCCTGCCGGCAACCAAGGCAACCCCAAAGGAAATGCTTCCAGTTGTTGATAAGCCAGCGATTCAATATGTAGTAGAAGAAGCTGTGGCTGCAGGAATTCATGATGTGCTCTTTGTTACCGGACGCAATAAGGATTCGTTAGAAAATCATTTTGATCGCTCGCCAAATTTGGAACGAGCTTTGGCAGAGCGCGGCGCTTTTGAGATGCAAAGTGAAATCACTGAACTCGCAGATTTAGCTGCCATGCATTACGTCCGGCAAGGTGTTCCGATGGGGCTAGGCCATGCAGTCAACATGGCCAAAGAACATGTTGGCAACGAGCCATTTGCAGTGCTACTGGGCGATGATCTAGTCGATACTCGCACACCGGTTTTGCCAGATATGTTTGCAGCTCAGCAAAAATTTGGTGGCAGCATTCTGGCGCTAATGGAGGTACCGGCGGATCAGATACATCTCTATGGTTGTGCTGCTGTTGTCGAAACCGATACCCCAGACGTAGTTCGGGTAACAGAATTGGTTGAAAAACCAGCTTCTGGAACTGCGCCGAGTAACTTGGCAGTTATTGGTCGATATGTAATCGATCCAGCAATTTTTAGTTTGCTGGATAATTTAGCTCCTGGTCGTGGTGGTGAAATTCAGTTAACTGATGCACTGGCTGCATTAATTGAAGTTCCAGTCGAGTCAGGTGGCGGTGTGCATGCCGTAATTTTCCGAGGTAAGCGTTATGACACTGGTGACAAACTTTCATACTTAAAGAGTGTGGTTTCAATTGCACTAGATAGAGATGATCTAGGTCCAGATCTACGAGCTTGGTTAACTTCATACTTGCAAGGCGGAAATTAATGCGCTCAGTTGAGCAGCACTTAGAAACTGTTCTAGCCAATGCTCTTCCGCTGGAATCACTTGAGGTTGGATTGCTAGGTTCAGTTGGTTGCGTACTTGCAGAGCAAGTAACCACCACTGAGGACGGTAAGGAGCACACCTTGTTGGCGCAAGGAACAACAATTGGTGCTCGCCACGTTGCAGTTCTTGCCGCCGCAAATATGGGAAGAATTTGGGTTCATCCAAAACCCCGTGTCGTAATTGTCACCGTAGGAAGCGACTTGGCGGATCCAGGCACACTAGAGGATTTACATCCAGACATTAATGGCATTGCAATAACAACGGCATCCACGGCAGCCGGTGCCATGACCTTTCGCGTTGGACCATTGCAAAGCGATTCAGAATTGATTCGCTCGACCATTGAAGATCAATTAGTGCGTGCCGATGTCATCATTACCGCATGTGGAATGAATGCTGGGGATTACGACTTGCTTACCGGAGTGCTGCGAGAACTTGGCCGAGTGGAATTTTCCAGAGTCAATATGACACCTGGCGGCGCTCAAGGGTTTGGCATTATTGGACCTGATTCCACACCGCTTTTCGTGTTGCCAGGTAATCCGGTTGGCGCACTGCTTTCCTTTGATCTTTTTGTGCGGCCTTTGATCCGGCGCCTGATGGGACAAAGCAAGTTACATCACCGCATAATCGAAGCCAAATTGCAAGAAACAGTAGATGGAGCTGGCGACGACGCACGATATGTTCGTGCTCACGTTTCGCGATCTGCGGGAGTAACGGTTGTTCGATCGGTGGAAAACAAATCTGAGCATCCACTGGCTGGACTCGGAACAGCAGATGCGTTAATTGTGGTACCAGCCGGAGTATCGCGTTTGAATGCAGGTGACACGGTCAAAGTTATGCAACTTGATTCTTTGGTCGATGAGTAGAGCTGGAACTTTCAGTGAGTAGAGCTTGGCCAGTTACGATGCGACACGGCGAGGTTAGTGTCCGACCACTTCGAGTTCGCGATGCGCGACGTTGGCAGCAACTGAGAGCAAGTAACAATGAATGGCTGCAAGAGTGGGAAGCGACCTCGCCACTGCCCAGTATCGAGCCGCCACCAACCTTTCGACAAAGTGCCAGGCGCATGTTGACCGAAGCTCGCGAGGGCAGGACCATGCCCTTAGTTGTTGAGTATCAAGGTGAGTTCGTTGGGCAAATAAACGTGTCAGATATAACTTATGGATCGTTGCGCGGCTGCCACTTTGGATATTGGATTGCTGAGAGCGCTTCAGATAAAGGCGTAATGACAACTGCCGCCGCCCTGGTAACGGACCACCTGCTACAGACTTTGCAGTTACACCGAATCGAGATTGCAGTCCGCCCGGAAAATATCCCAAGCAATCGTTTGGCAATCCGATTGGGATATCGCTTCGAAGGCATCCGACCCGATTTCTTGCACATCAATCATCAGTGGCGCGACCACAACATTTACGTAATGCAGCCGAGCACAATTTCAGGCACGGTACTGGGTCACATCTTGAAATCGCGCGACACGAAAATTAGTTAATTCGCTAGATCCAATAGAACCTGGGGTTTTACCCGTACCGTAAATATCCATGACCGGCTTGTTGTATCTCATCGTCATCGTGATGTGGGCCGTAGTCCTAGTTCCAATCTGGCTAAAGAGTCACGATCGCGCACAAGTTGAAAAAGGCCTTCGGCTCGAAGGCGAAATTGTTAATAAATGGCGGTGGCAACAACGTGCACCTATGACACCTCGCCAACTTGCATTTGTGCGTCGACGCCGAGTCGCAATGGTGTTGTTTACAGCGCTAGCTGCAACTTTAGTTTTAGGTATGGCTGGAAAAGTTCCGATCTACTGGAGCGCATTCCCAACACTGTTAATTGCCGGATTCGGTGTTATTGCGGCTAAGAATGCACGATCGGCTCCGCGCCAAGTTCGCAAACCCGCAGCGCAAGATCAAAGCGCGCCGCGAACGCAGCCGGCATCACCAAATCAGGTAACCGAAGTCATATCACTAACGGAAACTGTTACCGAAACTCGACGCACTTGGCAGCCTGTTGAAACCCCTTTGCCTTCGTATGTGAATGCAGAAAAGGCAACGACATATGCGCGGGTACTTGACTCGGAAAAACCATGGACCGGTCAAGACATGGTTGAACAAGCTGAATTGCTAAAGGCGCAACGTGCAGCTCGAATTCTAGAGTCACAAAAGCGCTTGGAAGAAGCTCGGGCAGTTGCAATGGAAAAAGCTCGAAAAGCTGCCTTGGCAGCGGCGGTTTCCTACCCAGAAGTAGCGGAAAAGCGCGCAGTAAACGAATAACTCGTCCTCGTTAGACTTAATTGAGGAAGAGGTGCTACATGCAGGCCACATTTAATGTTTCAGGAATGACTTGCGGTCATTGTGTATCGGCCGTAACTATGGAACTTTCTTTAGTCCCAAATGTAACCGCAGTTGATGTTGATCTAGAAGCGGGTCAAGTTACCGTTACGTCTGACATTGCGTTGGATGAATCACAAGTAGCCTCCGCAATCGCTGAAGCCGGATACGAGCTCGTCGCGAACTAATGAGCTCACGCAGTGTTGAACTCAGCGTCGGGGGAATGACGTGCGCTTCTTGTTCTCGCCGAGTTGAAAAAGCATTAGAAAAAATCGATGGTGTTCGGGCCTCGGTAAATTATGCAACCGGAGTTGCATTTGCTGATGTTGATTCAGGAATATCAAACGAGCAACTAATAACTGCGATTGAGAAAACGGGATACTCAGCCTCTGTCTCTGGCAAAGCAATCGAACTATATGGCGTAAAGGAATTTAGGCTTCGATTGACATTAAGCGCGCTATTAACAATTCCGCTAATGACCATTTCGATGTTACCCAGTGTGCAATTTGCTGGTTGGCAGTGGGCGTGCGCAGGATTAGCTATTCCAGTTGCGACTTGGGGTGCATGGCCATTCCATCGAGCTGCGTACTTGAATTTGCGACACCGTGCAGTAACTATGGAC